>CAYOPQ010000058.1:0-9733 GCA_964405895.1 uncultured Bacteroides sp.
TCTGAAATGGGCGATCTTGTTGCTTCCCTGATTTGACAGCAAACTGCATAAAAAATAAAAACAGCTGATTCTGCGGACAACAGAATCGGCTGTTTCTTTTATAATCTGTTTTTCAATTCGCCGCGGCGGATAAGCCGCTTTGGCGGTTTTCGTATACCGTGTCAAGGCTTTGCAGCCGCGCCGGAAAAGCGTGCCTTAGCTGCCGTCGGTCTGCGCGGCGACCTCCTGCGCCTCGGAATCCACACCGCCGAAGCTCTCAACAGCCGCCGTTACGGAATCCAGAAGCTCCTCCGCCTTTGCGGCGGTCATGTTTGAAAGGCGCACCGTTTCAAAATCCGCCGTATTGATTGCGCCGTCAAAGGCATAGATATCGTTTTCGGCGTCATAGTCACATTCAAGCTGCGCGGAAAACGCGCCGCCGGAAAGCGTCAGCAGACTCAAGGTTCCGTCTTCCTCGGAAAATTCGCCTATATATGTTTTGCCGGAACGGCGGTAAAGAGATATCCAGCTGCCCACCTGGGAATCCGCCAGCGTATTCGCCGGCTGTGCATAAAGGCAAACGAATTCACCATCGCTGCCGCCCCATATCTCAATCTGATAAGCGCCGTTGCTTTTGAACGCCACAATCAGCTCCGAGGTGCCGTCTCCGTTAAAATCGACCTCTCGCGCAAAGGAAAGCCCCGTCATACTGTAAAGCGTTCCCTGGGTGTCCGCCTGCTCTGTTTTTGCCGTGCCGTACTCCCCTATGATCTGCGTACACACATACGCGGCTTCGCTGTTAAACTTGCTCTGCGACTGCTCGTCTCCGGAAAGGACAAAATAAAACACCGTTGGCGTAACGACGATGACAGCCAAGAGCAAAAAAGCAATGCCCGCCCTGAAGCCGATTGAAACGGTGCTGAGCAGTTCTCCGGTCTTGATCAACGCTTTTTTCAAAATCCGCGCGGCCTTTTGCGGGGTAAGCCTGCGCAGCCTGCCCGCCAATTCCTCTGCGTAAGTGCGGACGCCGCTCATTGCCTCTTTTAAACGGGAAAAAGAGCTTTTCTGCAAGGATACAAGGTAATCATCCCAATCTTCGTCAAAATAAGTGTGTTTTTTCAGTGTGTCCGCCCCCCTGCAAAAAGCTTTTTAGGTTTTACGCTTTATGCGGTCATTTTATGTATCTTATATCCTTCCCCTCAAGCACAAGCACGGAATATTCTCCGGCAAGGCGGCTTGTTACGCGCTGATTATAATCGCGTTCCAAATCGTCAAAGCTGAAATTCGTGCTGATAATCGTTGCCTTTTTCTTTAACAGGCGCGTGTTGATTATGTTGTAAATGCACGCCTGGGCAAACTGGTTTTTAAATTCCGTTCCGAGATCGTCAAGTATCAGCAAATCCGTGTTTAATATATCATGCTCATTATAATTTATATTATCCGCTCTTGCGAATTTTTCATCCTGAAGATCAGAAAAAATATTTTGGCTCGTGCCGTAAATAACGGAAAAGCCCCTGTTTATCACAACATTTGCTATCGCGAGGCTCAGGTGCGTTTTGCCCAGCCCCGTTCCGCCCATAAACAGCAGATTGGGCGATTCGGGCGTGAATTTCTGCGCGTATATGCGGCAGGATTCCAGGATCTTCGCCGCTTTTTCACGCGGAGAAATACCGTTTTCAGCGGTCTGCGGGTAATATTCCACACTGAAATTATCAAAGGTGCAGTCGTCGATCGGAGCATTTTTCCTTATAGAATCGCGCTCTATCTCCTTTAAAAGTTGCACATGGCAAGCACACATATGGTTGTGCGTAAAGCCCGTATCCGAGCATACGGGGCATACATATTTTAATGTAAGCGCGTCCTCGTCAAACCCGGCTTTCACAAGCAATTCTTTTTTTCGCTTTTGCAGTTCAAGGCTTTTCCTCCTGAGCTTATCTATTTCCTGTTCGGCGTTTTCACTGCGGAAAAGCAGGGTGGATACCGAAAGCCCGATCTTTGCAAGCTCATTTTGCAGCTGCGCCAGCTCCGGCACCCTTTCAACAGCCTCTTCTGTTTTCCGCTGCTGCTCCGCCTGCGCGTCGCTCCTGCGGCGCTCCAAAATATGCAGCGCTTTTTGGTAAACATAACTTCTGTACGGCATAAATACTCCTTAATATTTAATATCTGTGTTGCTGAGCGCGTCTTTTTTTATCTCTTCAAGGTCATAGGTTGGCTTGCGGCTGATCTCCCCGCTGCCGCCCTTCTGGCTTTTCGCTTTCCGCTTCTCAAAGTTCTTGTTGGCGCGCTCCACATCCTGCTTGGTTTTTATACCCGCGGTTTTCCAGTTTTTAAGAATCTTATCCATATAGCGAAAATCGGGTTTGTCTATATTTTCATTCATAATGCCCGCGGCGCACAAGATCATTTCATCCGAAAAATCCCTGCGCCAGTCCAATATCATTTTCGCCTGCTTTTCCGTTGGGGCTTTCCTTGCAAAGCCCGCCGCTTCCTTAAGACGGAGCCAAAAGGAATCCGCGTTTTCAAGCTCTAAAATTCTTTTTTCGGCAAGCGCCAAGGTGTCTATCCCATCTTCGACCCAGTTCTGCGCGGTTTTGTAAAAATAGCCCACGCCCACGCTTCTGCCGTCGTCTTTCAGCGTTTTGCAATACGCAAGAAGCATCATCGCAACCTCCACCGGCAAGCCGTAGAATTCAATGAGATTAACAAGCATTTCCTGCTCCGAATGGCTGATCGTGCGCCCGAATGTTTCCTGCGCCTCATTCAGCAGGCTTGCCACCTGCGGCTTTTGGCTGCCTATCTCTACGATCTCCTTTGGAGAAAGCGTAGGCGGCTTTGCCTCCGCGGGTTTTACGCGCCGCTCCGCCACGGGTGCGGGCGCGGGCAAAGCGGCTTTTGCTTCTGCCTGCTTTTCAGACGCCGGAGCCGGCACAACGCAGACGGCGCTGTTCTCGCCGCCGTCCGCCCTGCGCAAAACGCCCTCCTCAATCCAGAAATCCATTACATTTTCCGCGTCCGCGGCGGTGATCCCCAGCTTTTTTGAAATTTCTTCCGAACCGGCTGCGCCGTTTTTGCTGAGCACATACAGCAGCGCCTTTATCTGATATTCACTTGCAAGCTTTAAATATTTATCCGCAAGCTGAACCGGCGTAAAAAACATTCCGCCCTGCCAGATTCCGCTTCCGGTATTTATACGGTAATCCATAAAATTCCCCTAAATCCATTTCGGCATACTTTCACATATACTAATTTTAGCAAAAAGGCGCCGCAAAGTAAATAGTAAATAAGTTCAATACGAAACGGCGGCAGGGAAAAATATTCGCATTTTTGCCTAAATTTCAAAAGAGCTATTGACAAAAGTGAATTCTTTTTGTATACTTCTATTGTTGTTTGCGGATTTAGCTCATCCGGTAGAGCGCCACCTTGCCAAGGTGGAGGTAGCGAGTTCGAGTCTCGTAATCCGCTCCAAGAGAAAAGGCTGTGGTATTTTATACCACAGCCTTTTTCTATTCAAAAACGGTGGAGATAACCTTGGGCGCGCCCGGAGGCGAATAATCAAAACGGTCGATATGCGGCGAATTTACAAAATAGGTCAGTTCCTGCGCCATATCCGCCTCCTCAAACGCCTCAACGATCACAAGCTTTATCTTCATTTTCTCCGGCAGCACGGATTTTATATACACAGCCACGCGCTGCCCCTCAAAAAGATAATCGCACGGCTCCGCGAGACCCGCAAGATTCGGCGTAAGCTCCACAAAAACGCCGTATGCTTCTATGCTTCTTACGGTGCCGGTAACCGTTTGGCCGGGCTCGAACAGCATGGCGTTTTCGCTCCATGTGCCAAGCAGCTCTTTAAGGGAAAAGGTGAGCTTATTCGGTTCCCTTTTTCTGAGCACCACCTTTATATTTTCTCCCTCATACACTCTTTCTCCGGGGTGGTTGATGCGGGAAACGGAAAGCATATCAATCGGTATAAGCGCGTTGATTCCCGCGCCGATGTCAATAAACGCGCCGAATTTTTCAAGATGGGTAACGCGCGCGTCAATAATATCGCCCTCTGTAAGATTATCTATAAAATTTTTCTTGCAGCCGAGCTGCACCGCCTTTCGGGATAAAATCGCGCTGATATTGCCGCTCTCATCACGCTGGAACCCCAAAATGGTAAAGCACACGGGCTTATTCACCTTGGAAATCAGCGCAATATCCCTTGTGGTGCCGTCGTCAATGCCTATGGCGCCCTCCTCGCGCGGTATCATGCCGCGGATGATCCCGAGGTCAACATGCAGATTGTGTTCGCTGTCGCACATAAGCACACGCGATTCAATAACGCTGCCGTTCATCATGGCTATTTTAACATCCTCCAGCTTATCAAAGGTTCGCATGAGCTGCGGATTTTGCCCTTCAGGGTAAAATTTCATGTATTTCACTCTCTTTAAACGGCGCGTTTCAACTGCCTGCTCCGCCGAGCCTTCCGCCGCCGCGGAGCGGTTTTAATTATCAGGCGCCTTAATATTGTCTGATTTAAATGTATGCAAATTTCAGAGCGATTATGTTGTAAATGCAATAATTATGTGCTAAAATATTTTATTAATAAAGTTAGGGCGCGCATATTTGCGCGCGGCGGGTGATAGTATGGATTACAGCGTTGGGAACAGGGTCATCATGAAAAAGCCGCACCCGTGCGGCTGCAACGAATTTGAAATATTAAGAGTGGGCGTTGATTTTAAGCTGAAATGCACCGGCTGCGGCAGAGAAGTGATGGTGCCGCGGGTAAAGGCGCTCAAAAGCATAAAAAAGAAAAAGGAGGACGCAAATTGAGTTCCTCCAAACCCGTTGGCTTTTTTGATTCCGGCATAGGCGGCGTAACCGTTTTAAAAGAAGCGGTTCGGCTTCTTCCCAACGAGGATTATATTTTTTTCAGCGATTCAAAAAACAACCCCTACGGAGATAAAAGCGACAGTGAAATCATTGCACGCTGCGCCGAGATAACCCGCTTCCTGACAAATGAAAAGCAGTGCAAGGCTGTCGTGATTGCCTGCAACACCGCCTCCGCCAAAGCCGCGAGAAGCCTGAGGGCGCTGTTCGGCAATATCCCCATAGTGGCTATTGAGCCCGCATATAAAGTGGTGCACGATGAAAAACCGAACGGGCGCACGCTGATTATGGCGACCAGAGGCACCGTTAAAAGCGAAAAATTCCGAAGGCTGTACTACGCATACTATAATCACCGGACGCTGCTTCACGCATGCCCCGGCCTTGCCGACCTCATAGAGCGGGGAGATAAAGGCAAAACAGAGGAATATCTTGAAAAATCACTTGCGCCGTATAAAGGCAGGGTGCAGAATGTTGTGCTTGGCTGCACGCATTATCCCCTTGCGAAAAAGGAGATCGCGGCGGTTTTGGGCGATGTTGATTTTTACGACGGCGCCGGCGGAGTCGCCAGGCGGCTGAAATACCTGCTTGAGCAGGGCAATATGCTCAACGGCGGTACGCAGCGCGGCAGGATTGAATTTATGGATTCCAATCCGGACGAAAATATAAGAGAATTAAAAGAAAGCAGATTTTTTGAGATATTAGAGAGGTAATTTATGTTTGAAAAGCTGAGTGAGGTTGAAAAGAATTTTGACGAGCTGAACGAGCTTGTCTGCACGCCGGAGATTGTTTCCGATATGAAGAAATATACGGCGCTTATGAAAGAAATAAAACACCTTACTCCCGTAGTGGAAAAATACAGGGAATACAAGGCGGTGCGCAAGAGCATTGAGGACTGCCGCGAAATGCTTGAGGAGCCGGGGCTTGACGCGGATCTTGAGGCAATGGCAAGGGAGGAGCTTGAGCAGAGCAAAAACCAGGAGGAAAAAATAAGCGAGGAGCTGAAGATCCTGCTGCTGCCGCGCGACCCGAATGATGATAAAAATGTTATTATTGAGATCCGCGGCGGCGCGGGCGGCGAGGAAAGCGCGCTTTTTGCCGGCGTGCTTTTCAGGATGTATTCCATGTACGCCCAGACAAAGGGCTTTCAGGCGGAAACGATAAACGCGAACGAAACGGGGCTCGGCGGATACAAGGAGATCAGCTTTTCCATAGAGGGGGACGGCGCTTACAGCCGTTTTAAGTTTGAAAGCGGCGTCCACCGTGTGCAGCGCGTTCCGGAAACGGAAAGCCAGGGGCGTATCCACACATCAACCGTTACGGTTGCCGTTTTGCCGGAGGCGGAAGAGGTTGATTTTGAGCTCAACGAAAAGGATTTGCAGATAGACACCTTCCGCTCCAGCGGAGCCGGCGGCCAGCACATCAACAAAACCTCCTCCGCAATAAGGATAACGCATATACCCACGGGCACCGTTGTGGAGTGTCAGGACGAGCGGAGCCAGCACAAAAACAAGGAAAAGGCGCTGAAAGTTTTACGCTCCAGGCTTTACGAGGCGGAAAAAGCAAAGCACGACGCCGAGATCGCGGGCGAGCGCAGAGCGCAGGTGGGCACGGGTGACCGTTCGGAAAGGATACGCACCTACAATTACCCGCAGGGCAGGGTGACGGACCACAGAATCGGGCTTACCCTGTATAAGCTGGAGCAGATCCTAAACGGCGACCTTGACGAGCTGATAGACGCGCTTATAACCGCCGACACAGCCGAAAAGCTGAAAGCCGGCGAGGAGATATAGCATAAAAGGGCGCAGGAAATGGAAACAAAAATATTTAAACCTACAAAAGACAATATTGAAGCGGCGGGGGAAATCATACGGCGCGGCGGTCTTGTTGCCTTTCCTACAGAAACGGTATACGGATTAGGCGCAAACGCGCTTGACGACAACGCCGTTTCAAAAATATACGCGGCAAAGGGGCGCCCGAGCGACAATCCCCTTATCGTGCACATTGCGGAAAAAGAGGATATTGTTCCGCTTGTAAAGGAGATTCCGCAAGCCGCCCGCAAGCTTATGGACGCTTTTTTCCCCGGCCCGCTCACAATCATCCTGCCGAAAAGCGATAAAATAGGAAAGGTTGTAAGCGGTGGGCTTGATACCGTTGGCATAAGGATGCCGCAGAGCCCGACGGCGAGGGCGTTTATAAAAGCGGCGGGCGTTCCCATAGCGGCGCCCAGCGCCAACACAAGCGGCCTGCCGAGCCCCACAAACGCCAAATATGTTGCGGAGGACATGGGAGGCAGGATAGACGCCGTTATAGACGGCGGCAGCTGCGAATTCGGCATTGAATCCACCGTGCTTACGCTTGCAGCCGGCATACCCACCATTCTGCGCCCCGGCGCGGTTACGAGGGAAATGCTGAGCGAGGTGATAGGCAGGGTTGATGTGGCGAAAGCCGTTACCGAGGGTATGAAGGACGGCGAAACAGCCGCCTCGCCCGGAATGAAATATAAGCACTACGCGCCGAAAGCGAGGATCATCATCGTAAACGCCGGCAGGGAAAAATACGAGCGTTTTGTAAACGGGCAGGCGGACGCCTTTGCGCTGTGCTACGAGGGAGATAACATCAGCATACCCAAGGTCACATTCGGCAAGGAGGGCGACGATCTGAGCCAGAGCCATGCGCTGTTTGACGCTCTGCGCAGACTTGACGAGCTTGGCGCGAAAAAAGTATACGCCCGCTACCCGAGCCTTACGGGCGTGGGGCTTGCCGTATACAACCGCCTGATACGCGCGGCGGCGTTTTGCGTGTTAGACCTTGAAAAGCCTTTTCTTATAGGGCTTACGGGGCAGACCGGCGCCGGCAAAAGCTACATTGCGAAAAAGCTTGCCGAAATGGGATATAATATAGTGGACGCCGATTACTATTCGCGAAAAATTACCGAAGAAGGCTCGCCGATACTGCCGCTGATAGCGGAAGCCTTCGGCGAAGATACCGTTAAGAACGGCGTGCTCGACAGAAAACGGCTTGCAGAAAAGGTTTTCGGCAGCAAGGAGCTGCTTGAAAAACTGAATAAGCTCATGCACCCGCGGATACTTGAAATGTGCGAAAGCCATTCGCGCTTTCCGGCGGTGCTGGACGCGCCGCAGCTTTTTGAAAGCGGCGGAGACAGGCTCTGCGCGAGGGTGCTGAGCGTGACCGCGCCGAAGGAGCTGCGCCTGGAAAGAATCATGAAGCGCGACGGCATTACAAAAGAGCAGGCGCTCAGCAGAATGAGCGCGCAGCACAGCGAGGCGTTTTTTAAGGAAAATTCGGATTTTACCGTTATCAACGACGGCAAAGATATTATTACACAGCTTAAAGCGTTTAAGGAGGAATCATTATGAGTGAAAAAACAAAGGAGCTTAAGAAGCTTCTTTTTAACAACAAGCAAAACGGCGTTGACTTTATGAGCGAGCAGGAACTGGCGCTTTGCGACACCTTTTGCGAAGGCTACAAGGGCTTTCTTTTCAACAATAAAACGGAGCGCGAAGTTGCCGCTTGGGCAGAGGAGACCGCCGTTGCCGCCGGATTTAAAAAATTTGAGGAATTCGGCGCGCCGCTTGTGCCGGGTCAAAAGGTTTATGTGGCAAACAGGGGCAAAGCCGTTATTCTTTGCGTAAAGGGCAAAAAGAGCGTAAAGGAGGGCGTGCGTATTGTTGCCGCCCATATAGACTCTCCGCGCGTTGACCTCAAGCAGTGCCCTGTTTATGAGGACGGCTCCCTCGCTTTCTTCAAAACGCATTATTACGGCGGCATCAAGAAATACCAGTGGAGCGCCATACCGCTTTCCCTGCACGGCAGGATCTGCAAAAACGACGGCAGCCATATAGATATCAAACTTGGGGAACTCCCCGGCGAGCCTAAGTTCTGTATTACGGATATTTTGCCGCACCTTGCGGTTGAGCAGTATTCCAGAAAGCCGAACGAGCTGATTAAGGGCGAGGAAATGAATATCCTGATAGGCTCGCGCCCGTTCAAGGACGACGAGGAGAGCGAAAAGATAAAGCTGAACATCTTGAATATCCTTTATGAAAAATACGGGATCGTTGAGCGCGACTTTCTTTCGGCGGAGCTTGAGCTTGTGCCCGCGTTCACGGTGGACGATATAGGCTTTGACAGAAGCATGATAGGCGGCTACGGCCATGACGACAGGGTTTGCGCATATCCCGCGTTCGAGGCGATCACCGAGCTGGACAGCGCCCCGGAATACACCGCCGTTACAATCCTTACGGACAAAGAGGAAATCGGCAGCGTGGGCAATACCGGGCTTGTTTCAAGCTATTTCAAATACTTTATTGAAGACCTTGCCCGCCTTGAGGGTTGCGAGGGCAGAGATGTTCTGCGGCACAGCAAATGCCTTTCGGCGGATGTTAACGCCGCGTACGACCCCACATGGGCGTTCGCTTACGAAAAGAACAATTCAAGCCTGATCAACAACGGCGTATGCGTAACAAAGTTTACGGGCAGCCGCGGCAAAAGCGAAACGAACGACGCCTCCGCCGAATTTGTAAGCTGGGTCAAGGCGCTGCTTGAAAACAACGGCGTTCTGTGGCAGAGCGGCGAGCTCGGCAAGGTTGACGCGGGCGGCGGCGGAACCGTTGCTATGTATATTGCCAACCTTGATGTGGATACGATAGACATCGGCGTGCCCGTGCTTTCCATGCACGCGCCGTACGAGGTGGTAAGCAAGATTGATGTTTACATGGCGTATAAGGCATTCCTGACCTTCTTTACAAAATAATATGCACCTATAGGAACAGCCGGACTTATCATAAAAGTCCGGCTGTTTTTCGCCTTGACAATTTATTGTTTATATGCTATTATAAAATTGCAAAGAGGGGAACCGTAT
>CAYOPQ010000059.1:0-9607 GCA_964405895.1 uncultured Bacteroides sp.
AATAATGAATTTCTGAACAAAATAAACAGCGGAGAGAAGAGCAATCTTCCTTCCGCTGTTTTCTTGTTTCTGAAAAACAAAACCGATTCCGCTTGAAAAGCAAAATCGGCTTACTGCTGAAATGAACTATTCTGCCTTTGGGGTTTTCATACTCCCGCGGGGCTTTTATTTCCACAAATTTTTATAGATCTTTACAATATCCTTTTTCGTCACTTTCTTTATTGTGTTTGCCGGAGAGCCGGAATCTATAGCGTCGTTCGCCATTTTATCAATCGCTTCAAAAAATTTGCCCTTGTCGATTCCGTATTCCGCAAGGGTGGGTATCTCGCAGGTTCTGCACAGCTCGGTGCAGGCGTTCAGAAACGCCTCCGCGGCAGTTCTGTCGTCGTCTGCGCGGTGGGCGGCTTTTATCGCCCTGCCGAGGTCCGCGAATCTTGAATACGCGCCGTCCAGCGCAAATTTAAAACATTCCTCAATCAGCATCGCGTTTGAAATCCCGTGCGAAACATGGAAAAGCGCGCCTATGGGGCGGCTCATTCCGTGTATAAGGGTAACCGAGGCGTTGTTGAACGCAACGCCCGCCTCAAGAGCGGCAAGGCTCATTTCCCCGCGCGCCTTTATATTTTTAGGCTCCGCCAAGCAAATGGGCAGATTTTTAAATATTCTCTTTACCGCGCTTACGGCAAGGTCGTCCGTAAGCGGCTGCGCCTTTCTTGAGGTGTACGCCTCAGCCGCGTGGCAAAGCGCGTCAAGCCCCGTTGCCGCCGTTACGGAGGGCGGAGCCGTCACGGTGAATTTCGGGTCGTCTACGGCAAGCTCCGGCATAAGCACCGCACCCTTTAAAAGCATTTTAATATCCCGCTTTGTGTTTGTTATTATAGTAAACTGGGTCGCCTCGGAGCCCGTGCCGCTTGTTGTGGGTATGGCAACCATCGGCGGAGTGGGAACGGATATGATTTTCCCGTAATAATCGTCTATCTCGCCGCCGTTTGTCGCCACGGCGCCTATGGCTTTCATTGCGTCTATCGGCGAGCCGCCGCCGAGCGCAATCAGGAAATCACAGTCCTCGTCCCTGTACTGTTTTATGCCCATATCTATAATAATATCCGTGGGCTCTGAATTTACGCCGTCAAAAACGGAATATCCTATTTCAAGCTCGTCCAGTATTTCCTCAACCGCTCTCGCGTTCCCCGAACGCACCATAAATCTGTCCGTAACGATAAGCGCCTTTTTCCCCATAGCGCCTATAAGCGGCTTTGCGTCCGCAAGCGCATTTTCGCCGTAAACGATCTTTCCCGGCATAATAAACTGATTTCCCATTTCCTTCATCCTTTTCACCGCAATTTAAATTCTGTAAACATATATATTTTAATCTAATAAAAGCAAATGTCAAGAGCGTATAAAAATAAAAGCAAATGTCAAGAGAATATAAAAAACGCCGCCCGAAAGGGCGGCGCAGACTGCCGTTCATTCGTCTGAAGCGCGCTCAAAAAGCGGCGCTGCAAAGCAAATGGTTTATTTTTTAAAGAAGACCGTCCCAGGTGTCAACCTCTTTAGCCTTCTTTTCCTCTTCGTCAAACCAGTGCTGGGTAACCGATTTGCTTTCGGTAAAGAATCTGTAAGCGTCCTTGCCCAGGCAGTGCAGATCGCCGAAGAAGCTCTGCTTGTGCCCGCTGAACGGAACAAAGCCTACGGGAACGGGGATGCCCACATTGATGCCTACCTGGCCGCCGTCGGTATATCTTGCGAATTTCCTGGCGTAATAGCCGCTCTGCGTATAGATAACAGAGCCGTTGGCGTAAGGACTCGCATTCATGATTGCAAGGCCCTCGTCAAAATCCTTGCACCTCTTTATGCACAGCACCGGCCCGAATATTTCGTCCCTGCCGATCGTCATATCCTCGGTAACATGGTCAAATACGGTAGCGCCTATGAAGTAGCCGTTTTCATATCCGTCGGGCAAATCGGGATTGCGCCCGTCAACCACAAGCTCCGCGCCCTCGTCAATGCCCTTTTGGATATCCGCAAGCACTTCCTCGTAATGCTTTTTATAGGTGATGGGGCCGAGCCTTGTGCCTTTATCCCATGCCGGGCCGCAGTTTACGGCTTTTATCTGCTCCTTGAGCTCGGCTACAAACTTATCCGCTATTGACTCCTCAACAACGCAGCACGAGAGCGCCATACATCTCTGTCCGGCGCAGCCGAATGCGGAATTGATAACGCCCGCAACGGTTCTTTCAAGCGCGCAGTCCTCCATAACAAGCGCGTGGTTCTTTGCCTGGCAGAGCGCCTGGCACCGCTTGCCGGCTGCCGCCGCCTTCTGATAGATTTTAAGCCCTACCGGCGTGGAGCCCACAAAGGTGATGCCCTTAACATCGGGATGGTCAAGAATGGTGTCTATCTCGTTCCTGGAGCAAGTCACTATGTTTATAACGCCGTCCGGTATGCCCGCCTCCTTGTAAAGCGCGCCGATTCTCATAGCGGTTCTCGGCGTGAGTGAAGCCGCCTTGAGCACCATGGTGTTGCCGCAGGCAACGCAAACGGGCGCCATCCAGCCGAACGGGATCATGGCGGGGAAGTTTACGGGCACTATGCCGGCGAAAACGCCGAGCGGCTCGCGGTATTTTACGGTATCAAAGCCGGTTGACGCGTCCATAAGGCTCTCGCCCATCATAAGGGAAGGCGCCTGCGTAGCAAGCTCCGTGCCCTCCTGCGCTTTGCCTACATCGCCCTCTGCTTCGCCCCAGGTTTTGCCGTTTTCCTCGCAAACCAGCATCGTAAGCTCGTCGTGGTGCTTAATCAGCAGCTCGCGTACATTGTAAAGTATCTGCGCCCTTTTCCTTGCAGGTGTGTTGCTCCATGCAGGGTAGGCGGCTTTTGCGGCTTCTATGGCTTCAAGAACCTCATCGTTTGTGCAGCACGGAGCCTGACCCGTTACCTCGCCCGTGGACGGGTTGTGCAGGTCGTACCACTTGTCGGTTTTCGATTCCTTGAATTCGCCGTTAACAAAATATTTAAGCTTTTCCATATTTTTACCTCTCATAAATTAATTTTACTCCTTATTTTAACATTCGAGGGGTAATATTTCAATTCGTAATGTGTAATAAATATCATCCCTATATATTGTGCAATTTAACATATGCCGCCGTTTTGCGTAGTATAAATAGGGGGTGCTTTTTTGAAGTTACATAAAAACAGAACGCCCTGTACCGTTGCAATAGCGGGGCAGTGCGCCGCGGCGCAGATCAACCTTTTTGAAGAGCTTACCGGCTCCTTTATATGCGAATTCCCGCAGTCGGGGCTTAAAGGCGTGTATTATTACGGATACCGCGAATATTTTGTTTCCTGCCTCGCTCCGGGCAGCCCTGCCGAAGCGGCGGCGCATTTTGACTGCGTGGTCTATGTCATCAACCCTTACCGCCTTGAAGCGGAGCTTGTAAACGCAATGCGTTATTCACGGAAGGCAAAGCGCCTTGTGCTGTTTTTATGCGCGCCGAGGGGAGGCGCTAAGGCGGGCGCGCCTGTCAACGCAAAGCTGCTTTCGGGCGCGCTGAGAGCGCGCGTGGTCTTTGAAACGCGCTTCGGTCCAAAAGGGATAAACCGTTTGTTGGAGGCGGTGGAGCCCGCGGCGGAAAAATAAGCCTGCTTTTTTCGGGCGGTCCTGCGGTATCCTGCCTTTTGTCGCCGCCTGAAACGCGGTAACGGCAATTAAAATTTAATTTATATTTCTCTAATTATTTGATTGAAATACCGCTTGCCTTGTGATAGAATTGTGATAGAAATTGAAAGGCGGTGGTTTTACGGCTAATCTTAAAAGAGGGCTTATCGTGTCCTGCCAGGCGGTAAAGGGCGAGCCTCTGTACGGTCTGCATATGATGGGCCATTTCGCGCGCGCGGCTGTGCTCGGCGGCGCCGTGGGTATCAGGGCAAATTATGTTTCCGATATAAAAGAAATAAAGGAACAGGTAAATGTTCCGGTAATCGGTATAATAAAGGCGGAGTATGCGGACAGCGATGTCTATATAACGCCCACACTCAAAGAGGTGAAGGCGCTGCTCGGCTCCGGCTGCGAGGTGATTGCGCTGGACGCCACTAAAAGAGAACGGCCGGGCGGGGAAAAGCTTTCCGAGCTTGTCAGATACATACGGGAGAACGCCCCGCAGGTGGAAATTATGGCGGACTGCTCTGATTTTGAAGAGGCAAAAGCGGCGGATGAAATGGGCTTTGATTATGTAGGCACAACCATGAGAAGCTATACGCCGTATACCGCCGGCGTTTCTATCCCGGATTACGATATGCTTAAACGAATGACGGCGGAGCTTTCCGCAAAGGTGATCGCGGAGGGCGGCATCTGGGAAACCGCGCAGCTGCAAAGGGTGTTGGATTGCAATCCTTATGCGGTGGTTATCGGCAGCGCCGTAACAAGACCTATGGATATCACAAAGCGCTTTGAAAGCGTCTTTGAGAAAAATAATTTTTATGATAAACAGGAGAAATAATATGGCTGAACTTCAAAAATTCAAGGGCCTGTTTTCGGCTCTGCTCACCCCGTTTGACAAAAACGGCAGCATTAAATATGATTCCATAGGGGATCTTGTTGAATTCAATATCAAAAGCGGTGTGGACGGCTTTTATGTAGGCGGCAGTACGGGAGAGGGGCTTTTGCTCACAAACGAGGAAAGAAAATCCATATTCAAATGCGTAAAAGAGGCCGCGGGAGACAGGGTTACGCTGATTGCCCATGTCGGCACGATTTCAACAGACGCCGCTATTGATATGGCTAAATGCGCCGAGGCGCTCGGCTACGACGCCGTTTCGGCGGTCGCGCCCTTTTACTACGGGTTCCCGCTGGAAGCGATTCTCGGCTATTACAATGATATTGCAAACAGCACGTCGCTGCCGATGATTATTTATAATTTCCCGAATTCAAGCGGCTTTTCGCTGACCAGGGAAATTGCGAACGACCTTTTCAAAAATGAAAAATTCATAGGCATCAAGCACACCTCAAGCGATATGTTCGCGCTCCAGCGTTTTAAACAGCTGGATAGGGAAATCGTCGTTTATAACGGTTTTGACGAAACCTTGCTCGCCGGTCTTGCCATGGGTGCGGACGGCGCTATCGGCAGTACATATAATTTTATGGGCAAAAAGTTCAAAAAGATAATGGCAGACTTCCAAAGCGGCAACCTCAAAGAGGCGCAGAAGGGTCAGAACGAGGCGGATCAGATTATTTCGGAAATGATAAAATACGGTGTGTTCCAGTCCGAAAAAGCAATCCTTACGGAGCTCGGCGTAGATATGGGCGAATGCAGAAAACCGTTCCTGCCCATCAGTGACGAATGCCGCGCCTCCATGAAAAAGATTGCAGAAAGGCTTTAAGAATGCTCCGCTCAGAAGAAATCAATATAAGAGACCCGTTTGTTTTGACCGAAAACGGCAGGTACTATATGTACGGGACCCGCGCGGCTGATTTCGGCAGGAAAACAGGCGGCTTTGATGTTTATGTTTCCGATGACCTTAAAGAGTGGGACGGCCCCCGCTGCTGCTTTGATTCCGAGGCGTTCGGCTTCAATAAAGAGGTAAACTGGGCGCCGGAGGTGCATAAATATCAGGGCAAATACTTTATGTTCGCTTCTTTCACGGGGGAGAACGGGCTGCGCGGCACATATGTCCTTGTCAGTGAAAGCCCGCTCGGTATGTTCCGTCCGCATGCACACGGCGCGCTGACGCCTGCCGGCTGGGAGTGTATAGACGGCACCTTTTACTGTGAAAACGGTAAGCCTTACCTTGTTTTCTGCCACGAGCATACGCAGGCGGTGGACGGCGAAATATGCGTTCTGCCGCTTTCGGATACGCTTGAAAGCAGTATCGGTGAACCGAAGCTTATTTTTAAAGCGTCGTCGCCCGAATGGGCGGATAAAAAGCCCGCGGGCGAGCATTATGTAACGGACGGGCCTTTTCTTTACCGCACAAAAAGCGGCGCTCTGCTTTTGATTTGGTCAACTTTCATAAACCATAAATACGCGCAGTGTATTGCAAGATCTAAAAACGGCAGTATTACGGGAGTATTCGAGCACCTGCCGCCGCTTATCACGGATGACGGAGGGCACGGAATGATTTTTCGGGCAGGCGGGGAGCTGCTGCTCACTTTCCATTCGCCCAACCAAACGGGAAGCGAGCGCCCGCGCTTTGTAAGGCTTGCCGACTGCGGCGATAACTTAAAAATAGTAAAGTAATAAAAAAGGTTCTATAATACATGTTGAGATTTCTACCCCAACATTTGACATAGAACCATAAAAACGCTTTTGGCATTCCGCCAAAAGCGTTTTTTATAGTGTCCTTTTCCTCAGCTAAAGGTATAATACAGCATATTCGCTATATTTTCAGGCTTGGCGGCGAATTTCAGCCTGTATGCTGCCCCCTCCGCCGCGGAATGGGAGGATTTAACATTGTTTACGCACTTTACCGTAACAGCAGCCGGGTTTATTGTTCGCTCCTCAAGAAGGCGAACCGTTTTTTGCTCGCCCGGAACAAGGTCGAATCCGTTATCTGAAAGCGGCGTGCGCTCGCCCGCTATGTCAATGAATACGCTGCGCGCGTAGGTATCGCTCTCAAGCGTAAGCGTACTGCCCTGCGCATATATCCTGATATGCGCCCGTTTAAGCGCAAGCGTTTTTTCGGGCGCAAGCACTTCGGTCACCTCGGATATTTTCTCGTTGTCCTTGTAAAGCTCCGCCTTTATAAAATGGCGCCTGCGGTTGCAGCCCGCAGTGGATAACACAGCCGCTTTTTCGGGCTTTCCGGCTGTTGAATAGACCTGTTCAACCGTTTCGCAAACCGTTTTGCCGTCAAAGTCCATGATTTTTGCCTTTACGGTGTAGCCGGCGCTTTTGAGCGTGTCGTTCAGCAGATATATCTCCGCTTCTTTTCCGTTTTCCTTTACGGAAAGGGCAACCGGGCTGAAAAATCTTTTTGCGTCATACATAAGCGGCTTCCATTTTCCGTAAAAATCCACAGACGACCAGCTCGGGCAGCCCCAGCAGTCGTTGAGCTGCCACCAAAGGGCGCCGTTGCACCTGCCCTTGCTGCGCCTGAAATGCATAGCGGCGCTGCCGACGCATCTGCTTTGCACAAGGCCGGTAATATAAATAAGGTCGTCAAAGCTGTCCGGCTCTTTATATCTCTCAAGCAGATAGTATTTCATTTTGGCGTTCCCGCCGCGGCATTTTTGATGGTGCAGCATTGTTTCGGAAAACAAATCAAATTCGTCCTCGCCCGCGAACTGCCTTATGCAGTCGGCGCTCGGCAGGGACTCCATACCGTATTCGCTCATAAAGCGGGTGTATCTCTTCGTGTAATAATCCAGGCTCTTTCCGCCGTGCCATACATGCCACATATGCGTATCGCCGCATTTATCCGCTGTAATGTTTTTTCTGAATCCGCTGCCGATAGGCGATGTTTCTATATACGGCGTAACGCCGTCATACTTCCTGATTTCGGCGGGCAGAATATCGTAAAAGAATTTTTTATACCACTTAACCGTTTCCAGCCCCTTGGGGAGGTGGGCAAACATAAACTCTATTTCATTGTTGCCGCACCAAAGCGCAAGCGACGCGTGGTGCATGATGCGCGAAACATTGTATTTGACCTCGCGCAGCACATTGTTCAAAAATGCCTTGTCGTAAAACGGGTACATCAGGCAGGCAAACATAAAATCCTGCCAGACAAGTATACCGTTTTCGTCGCACAGCTCATAGAGAGAATCGCTGCCGTAATAGCCGCCGCCCCATATCCTGATCATATTGAAGTTGGCGGCGGTGCAGTCGTCTATCATCCGTTCCAGCACTTTTTCGTCTATCCTGTCCGCCATCGCGTCCGGCGGAATGATATTGGCGCCCTTGGCGAATATCGGCACGCCGTTTACTATAAAGCGAAAATTACTGCCGTATTTGTCGGCGCTCCTGTCAAGCTCTATCGTGCGCAGCCCTATGCGCTTTTTAACGGCGCCGATTTCCAAAGTGTACAGCGGCTGCTTCTCCTTGCCGGAAAGCTCCCTTGTCCACCACAGCTCGGGCTCGCTTACGGTTATGGCGCCGCCGCCGTCTTTGATTTCAAATATTTCCTGCCTGCCGTCGGGATGCGTCAGCGTACAGCTTGCGTTTACGGCGGGCACCGCGGTTACTTCAAGCGTTGCCGAGCCGTTTTCGTGCTTTTGCAATACGGTAAAATCGCGCACCTCGCTGTCAAACGCAAGAATCCTTGTTTTGCCCAGAATACCGGAAACGGGCAGATTGACGCCCCAGTCCCAGCCGAAATGGCAGGCGGGCTTTCTTATGTACGGCGCGCCGTCCGTGCCGTTGTTGTTTTTCGGCAGCGGCTTTTCCTTCTGCCTCATTTTTATGTATTGAACAGGGGAATCAAAATGTATCCTGATTTCGTTTTCGCCTATGCGCAGAACATTCTTTATATCCTTTTCAAATCGGATAAAAGCGTTTTCTGATCTTCCTATAAGCTCGGAATTGATGTATATATCTGCCAGGGTATCCAGCATATCGCAGGATAATATAACATTTTTGTGCTCAAGCAAATCGCCGTCCACACGGAAACGGCGCGCAAAGCTTTTGCCCGTTTCCCCAATAAACTGCACGCGGCTTTCATTGGTGCCGTATAGCGGGTCGCTTATCTTCCCGCCCTTGTAAAAGGCGCTGAAATCGGTTGCCGGTGTGCTCGCTTCAACGCTTTCACCCGTTGCGTCAAGCGTTATTTTCCAAACGCCGTCAAGAGATAATTCTTTCATCATTTTCCCTCTGCTTTTCTCATTAATGCCGCCCTTGCCGTTGCGCTTCAAGGCGTCGCGGATGCCTTATTATAACATGAGCCGCCGTACTTATCAATATTACGGAAAGCAGTTGCATTTTTCTTTTGCCTGCTGTATAATGTTCACTGTCAGTTCGCAAAATCCTGACCAGTGCCGTCTCATTTGCGGCGCTTCTAAAAACAAAACTAAGGAGAAAAATATGAATAACAAAAAGCTTATGTTCATCGTCAGGGCTGCGGTCATCGCGGCTATGTACACCGCGCTTACCTATGCGCAGAATTTCCTGCTTCCCGGCACCACCTCCGCCGCTGTGCAGTTTCGTGTGTCGGAGGCGCTCAATGTTTTCGCGCTGTTCACACCCGCCGCAATACCGGGGCTTACCGTCGGCTGTATATTGTCTAATATTTACAATATAGGCTCCGGCCTGCCGCTTGATATGATCTTCGGCTCGCTTGCGACCTTGCTTGCCGCGCTTGCCATGAACCTTTTGAGGGGCGTTAAAATCAAAAATTATCCGTTCCTTTCCATGCTGATGCCGGCGGTTTTCAACGGGCTGATCGTCGGCTGGGAGATAGAAACCTTTTTTGTTGACGGCGATTTTATCTTTGCCGATTTCCTGCTTCAGGCAGGGCTTGTAGCCGTGGGAGAGCTTGGCGTTATGCTTATTCTCGGAACCGCGTTGTATTTTGTGTTTGTCAAGCGCGGGCTTGATAAAAAATTGTTTTCCCCCTCGGCGGAAATATCCCAATAAAACTATATATAATCTGATTTTGCAAACGGGCTGTGCTT
>CAYOPQ010000060.1:0-9352 GCA_964405895.1 uncultured Bacteroides sp.
TTATCTCTCGTGGTTATGATATTAAATTTTATCTCTTTATACCCTCTTTTCAGATATATCTGTTTAGCCGGTAATGAAGCGTCCAACACAGCTTTCGGATAATGTTGAAAAATTAATTTTTCAGCAAAATCAAGCATTTCCGTACCAAATCCCATGCCCTGATAAGCGGGCAGAACAAAAAGACGGCATATTTCATTATCCTTAACAGTAATCGTTCCGACAGCGTTCTGCAATGTATCAAGGCAAAGAAATACACGGTTCTCTTTTATATCCTCTAAAATATTCTCTTCGCTATGATGTTCAAGGAAAAAATCCACCGCGCCTTTAGAATAATCGTGCGGATAAATTTCTGAAATTGTGACCTCTGAAATATTTTTGACGGTGCTTAAATCCGTTAAAACAGCTTGCCTTATGCGCACTTCCGTATCTCCGTATTTTCAATTTGTTACCCTATGTATTCTATCCCTTCAAATTTTTCAAAGCGGACGGATTATTTTTGAGGATTGCCCCGACAGTGGGGCAGGCTTTTAATTCCATACATTCGCCGCAGGCGGAAACGCCTTTTTTCAATGCACATTTCCGGATTTCGCATAAATGCTCGCAAAATACCGTTTTCGCTCCGTTTACACGGCAGCCCTCGCAGCTGATATGCTCCGGCAGAATGGGGGCGTTATTCAGCTCTGACCACAGCTTCGCTGTTTTCTCGCGCAAGGCTTGATCGTTGTTGATTGTCGCAAGGTATGCGTCGCATTTTTCACAGTCCAGTCCGCAGTATCCGATCATCTCTTTCACAGATTGAAATTCCCCTTATCTTTCCGCTGATAAATATCTGCCGCCATACGGCTGCGCCGCGTTCGCCCGAACAACAGAAAGCGTTCTCACTTCATATTTTTATAAGGCTTTTTCTTATCCACCCAGCCCTCTTTGTTTACCTGCCTTGCGCGGGCAACGGAAAGCGCCTTTTCCGGCACATCATCTGTAATCGTAGAGCCCGCGGCGGTAAACGCCATATCGCCTATTTCCACAGGCGCCACAAGATTTGTGTTGCAGCCAATGAACGCGCCGTTGCCTATTTTGCAGCGGTGCTTGTTTTTGCCGTCATAATTGACGGTAACCGTGCCGCAGCCGAAATTGACATTGCTGCCTACATCGCTGTCCCCCACATAGGTAAGGTGCGCGCACTTTGTGCCGCTGCCGAGCACGGAATTCTTGATTTCTACAAAATTGCCTATATGCACATTTTCCCCGACTACGCTGTTCGCGCGCACTCTTACAAACGGGCCGCAGTCCGCGCCGTCCTTTATTTCACTGTCCGTCACCTGCGTATTGTTGAGTTCAACGCCGTTTCCTATTTTTGAATCCTTTATATAGCTGTTGGGCCCTATTATGCAGTTTTCGCCGATCTCTGTATCTCCGCTCAATATGGTATTCGGAAGAATCGTGGTTCCCCTGCCTATCCTGACGCGGTCGCCGATCATAACGCCGTCCGTACACGGAATATCCACGCCGTTTATCATATGCCCGTCGTTGATATTGCGGCGCATAATGCTGTTGAGTATATTGAGCTGCTTTCTGTCATTCGCGCCGAGAACCGCTTCATTGTTTTCGCAGACATACGCGCCCGCGTTTTTGCCCTGCTCCAAAAGAATGGCAAGGGCGTCCGTAAGATAATATTCTTTCTGCGCGTTATGATTGGTAATATGATCAAGCGCGTAAAGGAGATCATCACCCTTGAACCAATAAGTGCCCGCATTGGACTCATTGATCTTTTTTTCATCCTCATTCGCGTCCTTATGCTCCACGATGCAAAGGAGCTTTCCGCTTTCATCTCTTTTGACATGACCTATGCCCGCCGTATCCTCAACAATCGCGGAAACGAGCGTTATGGAATTTTGATTCGAGCAGTGGTATGCGTAAGCGGCGTTTACGGTGCCCGCGTCCATCAAAGGACCGTCGCCGTTTAAAACAAGTATATCATCGCCGCGGTGCTTTTCTATAAAGCCGCGCGCGCACATAACGGCGTGCCCCGTGCCGAGCTGCGGATTCTGATAAGCCGTTTCTACGCCCTGCGGCAGATACTGCTCCACAACCTCATGCTTATATCCCGTTACGACGCATATATCGGAGCACCCCGCCTCTTTAACGGCTTTGACTACATAATACAGCATCGGCTCAAAAAGCACCCGGCACATGACCTTCGGCATATCCGTTTTCATTCTTGTTCCCTTGCCGCCGGCAAGAATTATTGCGCATTTCACAGCTGAAAACCTCTCTTCACAATTTTATCTACTACACATTATGCACGAAAAGCGTACCCTTTTCAATACAAAATTTTATTAATTTAATAAAATATAACTTATTATGAAAAAAATATTTGTATTTTAGCTTTGTTTGTGTTATAATTCTATCGCATTATACTGCGCGGACTTCGGGTATACCCGGAAAAGGCGCGCAACGAAGTATAAATTTGTAAAGAAGTTTATTAATTCTTAGGAGGTAATTCCAATGGCAAAGAAGTATTGTTACCTGTTCTCAGAGGGTAACGCCAACATGAGAGAGCTTTTAGGCGGTAAAGGTGCTAACCTTGCGGAAATGACCAACATTGGTCTTCCCGTTCCCCAGGGCTTTACTATTACCACAGAGGCCTGCACTCAGTATTATGAGGACGGTCGCCAGATCAATGACGAGATCATGGCAGAGATTGAAGAGTACATTGTTAAAATGGAAGAAATCACCGGCAAAAAGTTCGGCGACAAGGAAAATCCCCTTCTTGTTTCCGTTCGCTCCGGCGCAAGAGCGTCCATGCCCGGTATGATGGACACCATTCTCAACCTCGGCCTTAACGAAGACGTTGTTGTTGCCATCGCAGAAAAATCAGGCAACCCCAGATGGGCTTGGGACTGCTACAGAAGATTCATTCAGATGTATTCCGATGTAGTTATGGAAGTCGGCAAGAAATATTTTGAAGAGCTCATCGACAAGATGAAGGAAAACAGAGGCGTTACGCAGGACGTTGAGCTTACGGCAGACGACCTTAAGGAGCTCGCCTCTCAGTTCAAAGCTGAATACAAGGCAAAGATCGGCTCGGATTTCCCGAGCGACCCCAAGGAGCAGCTTATGGGCGCCGTTCAGGCGGTATTCCGTTCTTGGGACAACCCCCGCGCAAATGTTTACAGGCGCGATAACGATATACCCTATTCATGGGGTACAGCGGTAAATGTACAGTCCATGGCGTTCGGCAACATGGGCGATGACTGCGGAACAGGCGTTGCCTTTACCCGTGACCCCGCAACCGGTAAGAAAGGCCTTTTCGGCGAATTCCTTACCAACGCGCAGGGCGAGGATGTTGTTGCCGGCGTTCGCACACCTATGCACATCTCCGAGATGGAGCAGAAATTCCCCGAGGCTTTTGCGGAATTCACAAAGGTATGCAAAACGCTTGAGACCCACTACAGGGATATGCAGGATATGGAATTCACCGTTGAGCACGGCAAGCTCTTTATGCTTCAGACCCGTAACGGCAAAAGAACAGCCCAGGCGGCTCTTCAGATTGCCTGCGACCTTGTTGACGAGGGCATGAGAACGCCGCAGGAAGCGGTTGAAATGATTGACCCGCGTAACCTGGATACACTTCTTCATCCTCAGTTTGACGCTGCGGTGCTCAAGACAGCCACTCCCATAGGCAAGGGTCTCGGCGCTTCTCCCGGCGCTGCCTGCGGCAGAGTCGTATTCAACGCGGACGACGCTGTTGAATGGAACAAAAATGGTGAAAAGGTTGTTCTTGTTCGCCTTGAAACATCACCTGAGGACATCACCGGCATGAAGGCTTCCCAGGGTATACTGACCGTTCGCGGCGGTATGACCTCTCACGCTGCCGTTGTTGCCCGCGGCATGGGCACCTGCTGCGTATCCGGCTGCGGCGACATTGTTATGGACGAGGAAAACAAGAAATTCACGCTTGCCGGCAAAGAATACCACGAGGGCGATTATATTTCCATTGACGGTTCAACAGGTAATATCTATGACGGCATCATCCCCACGGTTGACGCTACAATCGCCGGCACATTCGGCAGAATCATGAGCTGGGCTGATGAGTTCAGAACGCTTAAGGTTCGCACAAACGCCGATACGCCGACGGACGCTAAAAAGGCGCGCGAGCTTGGCGCGGAGGGCATCGGCCTCTGCCGCACAGAGCACATGTTCTTTGATGAGAACAGAATTGCCGCATTCCGTGAGATGATCTGCTCCGATACGGCTGAAGAGAGAGAAGCCGCTCTTGAGAAGATTCTCCCCTATCAGCAGGGCGACTTTGAGGCGCTTTACGAGGCGCTTGAGGGCTGCCCCGTTACCATCCGTTTCCTTGATCCTCCGCTTCACGAGTTTGTTCCTACCGAGGAAGAGGATATCAAGAAGCTTGCGGACGCGCAGGGCAAATCCGTTGAGGACATCAAGGCAATCATTGCTTCCCTGCACGAATTCAACCCGATGATGGGTCACCGCGGACTTCGCCTTGCAGTAACCTACCCCGAAATTGCAAAAATGCAGACAAAGGCTGTTATCCGCGCCGCCATCAATGTTCAGAAGGCACATTCTGAATGGAAGGTTGTTCCGGAAATCATGATTCCGCTTGCGTGCGACGCCAAAGAGCTTAAATATGTTAAGGACATCGTTGTTGAAACCGCTGACGCAGAGATTGCGGCGGCAGGCATTGAGATGAAATATGAAGTCGGCACGATGATAGAGATTCCGCGTGCGGCGCTCACCGCAGACGAGATTGCCGAGCAGGCAGAGTTCTTCTGCTTCGGTACGAACGACCTTACGCAGATGACCTACGGCTTCAGCCGTGATGACGCCGGCAAGTTCCTTGACGCTTATTATGACGCAAAGATCTTTGAAAACGATCCGTTTGCAAAGCTTGACCAGGTAGGCGTTGGCCAGCTTATGAAAGTAGCTGTTCAAAAGGGCAAAGCAACCCGCCCGGATCTCCACTGCGGTATATGCGGTGAACACGGCGGCGACCCCAGCTCTGTAGAATTCTGCCACGAAATCGGGCTTGATTATGTATCCTGCTCCCCGTTCCGTGTACCGATTGCCCGCCTTGCAGCAGCACAGGCAGCTATCAAAAGCAGCAAATAATTACAGCTGCGGTTAAGCAAACCGTTTAACTGAATAAAACCCCCTTGTTCTCGTTTTGTAAGAACAGGGGGTTTCTTTTTGCCGTTTAACCGATTTGCACGGTGCCCGTACATCAAGCGGTACTTTTTGATATTTCAAGCGTTCAAAGCATTTCCGTATGAATCCATCATCGTTCCGTTTTCTTCCCAATGCACGCCCGAAGCCCAAAAATATATTTCTCCGTCAGAATCAAGGTATATATATGTATTATTATCCTTTTCCGTTTTTGTGAAATCGTGATTCTCATCATAAACGAAATAGCCGTTTTCATCAACAAAGCAATATTCGTTTTCAAATTGCTCGCCTGTTGTGATATTCGTATAAAAGCCCTTTTGCAGCTCTGAATCAAAGCTGTAAGAATACTTATTCAAATGTTCATCATAAAACGGAACATAGCTGTATGTATAAGCGTTTCCAAATCTGTCATATGAAAAATTTGCGCTGTTAAATGAATATTTTACGGAACCGTCTTTGTTGAAGGTGGTGAATTTAGCCGGATAATAAACAGTGCCGTCCTCATCCGCACAGCTTTGTTCGTCCTGTGCAGTTATGGACATATCCTCATCATAAACAAGGTAACCGTTTTCATCAATATAGCATAAATCTGCATTCAGATATTGCGATGTGCCGTTAATATACAATTTATCATATCCGGAGCTTTCATAATCAAATGTATATTGGTTTCCGTCTGTATCCGTAAAAGAAATATCGCTCAAATAAAAAACTTTATTTCCGCTCGCGTCGTAATATCCAGGTTCATTATATGAATACAGCGTTGCTGCCGAAATACAAACCGCCAGTGATACAACAAGAGAACCGAGCACGCTGAGCTGTTTTTTTATATCATGCTTGTTTTTAACGATACAGATTATGCCGGTTATGATCGGCAGGACAAATGAAAGGTAGGTCAAAAGATTTTGTTGCTTTTTTCCAAAGGCTCGGCTCTTTTTATAT
This sequence comes from uncultured Bacteroides sp., assembly GCA_964405895.1. Classification (GTDB taxonomy): domain Bacteria; phylum Bacillota; class Clostridia; order Oscillospirales; family Acutalibacteraceae; genus Eubacterium_R. The sequence continues at coordinate 6,130 of CAYOPQ010000060.1, forward strand.
ATTATTACAGCATACAGGGCTTTAAATGCAATAATGAATACGTTGCTGATTACTGCGGCTTTATCGTTTAAAAAATCCGTCATTTGTTACCTCCGTAAATCTTACAAGCAGGCGGAACGGCGCCATTGTGCATGAGCGTTAATCCGGAATCTGCCAGATTCTTTCTTTATAGTTTTCGTCTTTAAAAATATAGCTCTCGGGCGGCGGAATTTTTTTAAAGGAATATGTAATATTGTTTTGAATGCACCATTTAATAAGCCGCCCACTTACGGCAATATATCTGTCATATGTGATATCAATACTGTTCCAGTCAATAAATTTTCTGAATCGCAGATACTTTTCCTCTAAGGAAGGCGCGCTTTCAAAATATTCCGTTACGGCTTTTTGATTTATTTTCTTTTCATAAAAGGAATACAGCTCGTCCGTATCAAAATCAATACATTTAATATACCGGTCGTCATTTTTATCAATATCTTTATATTGAACAAAACAAAAACCGAATTTATCAAACCAATAGTCGCTCTGGTTACTGCCTTCAGAAAAAGAATCCGTTCTAAACAGCCACCAGCATTCATTGATATTCAAAACCTTATTCGGAAAGCAGTAAGCTTTTTTGCTTAAAACATACTTATCCAGATTTTCCCAATAGAAAGCATTTATTTGCTGATTCATGCTTTTCTCCTTTTCAAAATTGCTTTTATATGCCGTTGCTTTTCCGCCCTCCGCCGTCACTTTTTACAAATTCCCAAAAGCGGGAGAGGGACAGAGGGCTCTATTGCTTTATGCGGCATTCATTTTTGGCTGGTCCGGGGGATAAAATCATCCATATTTTCTATATATTTTATAGAATTTTTCTTGCACCATTCTATAAGAACGGAGCTTAAATATTTATTTCTGTAATCATAATCGCTTTCGGCATTTTGAGGTGAAAACGGCGCTTTATTCTGCTGTGCCGGGTTTGAATTGCCGGTATAGGATTCCTGGATTCTTTTTTCACTGCAATACGGGAACGCTAAAAAATCTTTATTATCCGTAAATGAGCCTTCCAGCGTGCCGTAAATATAAGTTGTTTTGTTGAAAACAATATCCTTTTGCGTACAGAAATTTATGGCTTTGGAAATACAAATCCCGTCTGTGGGAACATATATTCTGCTGTCATCGGTTTCTTGCTCAAAAAAATGATTTTCAGGCGCAGTCAGTTCACAATCCAAGGCAACGCCTGCTTCTTTGCTCCACTTCTCAGCAATTGGTTTAAACAAATTCAAGCAATAATACTCATAGCCAAAACAATCGGCAACGCGGATTATTTTGCTTTTGTTGAGAAAGCATATTTCATATTCCGCTTCCCTACGCGCGTCTGCATTGTTTTGAAAGCGTGCTAAATACGCGTTGATTTTTTTGCTGTTTTTTCGCGTCAAAAAATCATATAACCAATCTCGCTCGGGGATATGCGGCAGCGGGTAATACCTCCGCTCGGGAACGCTTTTATCTGTTTGCCCCTTGTTTACGATTTCTTTTAATTCAAAATCGTAATAATATCCTTCCGAATCGGGCAGCTGATTTTGCAATGAATAATACAGAAGCGTCTGAATTTGCAATTCCGGCAGCTCAATCACTATAAAATCGGAGCATTTTGCGGTAAAATAAAACAATTCATTATTTTCATCACACAGAAGCAAATGAAATTCAAAATTGCCGTTTTCAATATAAAGCTCATCGGCAAGGCATATTTTATGATTCAAATTGCAAGCTTCAAGTATATTTTGATTTTTAAGAATTATTTTTACTGCATGCTTTCGGCAAGACAATAAAGCTTTTATGGATAAACTGTTTTCATCTTGATTTACACCGATGACGGCGGCGTCATGCAGTGAAAGCTCTCTGTATATTTGGGGAAAAAGGCGCTGATTTTCTTCATAATATTGCTTGTAGATGCTTTGCTTTTCTGAAAATATACAGCCGCTATTGTACCATTCTTTTGTATAATATTTCATTAAACCGCCTCCCTAAAAGCAAATGAAAATATGTAAACCGGAGCAAAGAAAACACCAAAGCCCAAACACATCACGGTGCTGTTAAACCGTTTTCGAAAAGCTTATCGCCGTTTCGCCGTAAACATAGCTGGATTCGCTTTCTCTGTTCTAAATTATTTTTCAGATATAGTTAATTTCGCGCGTTAAGTACGATTCGGCACGGTTTTTTGCCGTATTAAAAAATCTTTATTCTATTGATATTTTCTGAAATTCCACATAATAATTTGAGCCGGACGGGCAGTAAACCTCGTGCGAAAAAAGCTTATCGCCGAGCTTATGAAACTCATCTATGCCAAATGTGTCATGGCATAGATCATTATAATGCTCTGTATTAAAATTACAGCGAAAGCATTTTACCTTTTGATATTTCAATATTTTAATTTGGTTTGCAGAGGCGTCATAAAGCTCAAAACAAGCGGTATTATCCTTACCGCCGGCACTATTTTGAACCGATTGAATGATCCAGTCATGGAAGCCGTTCAGCTTAAAATATTCCGTCACAAATTTTTTGGAGAGGGTATTTCGCACATTTTCGTCAAAATACCGGCTATACTCGGCAAGCTCCTCTTCGCACAGCCTTAATGAATGTTCATCATTGCCGAAATAATGCTCTAAATGTATAAATTTCATATTGTACCCTCCTTTTTTAAACCGATAACGCGGTACGCTGTGTTTTGCACTAATCGTTTTCTTTCGGTGTACTGTCGGCAGGATATTCGCGCTGCTGTATTTTCTGTATTTCCTCAAAAAATGCAAAATTATCCTTTACTGCAAATATAGTGCGATCCGCACGGTATGGTGACAAGACGATATAATCTTCATTAGCCGGTATCCAAAAAGCGGATTCCCACGCATTTGTACGGCTGATATGGTTATCAATATCTATACTTATGAGATTTTTTACCTGAATACTGTATCTAAAACGCTTAAAATGCAAAAATTTAAAATTTGCAAAATATCCGTTTTGGATAACGATCGTGCCGTCCGAATAAAGGTAAACGCCTTTTCTAACAAAAATATAAATCAAATCCAAAATCGTCTTTACAATAAAATAAATGAGTACACTTATCCAAAAACCATATTCAAACCCGAACTTACTGTATAATAAATTATGAAATCCATAACCGGCTGCAAGCACCGGAATGCACATCATAAAAGCAGCACGGAAATTTGTGAAAATAGCATTTAAA
>CAYOPQ010000061.1:0-9113 GCA_964405895.1 uncultured Bacteroides sp.
TTGAAAACCGTAAAAAGAATATAAATAACCGTTCTTAGAAAAGGCGCGCGCTGATTGTCGGCTCCGTATACGGATAATCCGAATCCCGCAGAGCGGCGCGTATGGAAGCGGAAAAAGCGGCGCCAAAGCCGGAACGGTTGATTTTTATAATAACAAAGTATCAGGGCGGCTCCCGTAAGGAGCCGCCCTTTTCCATCTGTGTGACGCGCGAAAATGCAATTTACATACAGGCGCTATATTTTATCCTTAAATGCAACAATAAGAACAATATCCACAACAAAAAGGAGCAGGGCTATAACGCCGCCTATAAACGCCTTTTTGTTTTTTGACCGGATATGATCCGGTATTTGGGCGCCCTTCACTTTCATAACGAGCGGCACGGCGATGCCCATAGCGGCAAACGCCGGGCAAATACCTATTGTGCATATCCCTACAATAGACATTGTGAACGCAAAATTGGAAAGCTTTTCGATTGGGTCCGTTGTTTTTTTATTTTTCATTCTCATCACCTGCAAGTATTCCGTATTTTTCAACAACACGGTTTATCTTTTTTATAAACGCCTGCCCGAACAAAAGCAAAAACAGCGCAGTTGCGCCCCCGAACGCCGCGGAGAACGGCGCGCCCGAAGCATAGACTGCCAAAACGCCCGAAAGCGTAAATTCGCCGAGCATGATCAACACCGTACTGAGGTCCGTAATCAGACCGTAAAGAGCAAACGCAAGCACAAAGCCGACCGCGGCAAGCAGCCACCTGTTTTTGGCGCCGCCCCTGAATATGAGCCCGGCAAGAAAGCCCACAAGTCCGAGCGCCACCATTTGGAACGGAGTCCAAACGCCCTGCCCGAAAATAAAATTTGACAGAAAAGCCGAAAGCGCGCCTATTATATAGCCGCGCCGCGGTCCGAGGCACACGGCTGAAACGATTACCACAGCGCCTATGGGCTTGAACTGAGGCACAAAATAGAACACGGCGCGCGACGCCACCGCAAGCGCAATAAGCGCGGCAACCAGCGCCGCCTCGCGGGCGGAGGGAACGGATTTTTCATAGGAAATAAAGAACGGCAGCAGCGACAGCAGCAAAACGATTGCCGCCGCAAGATAATAGGAAGCCGAATCCGAAAAAAACGCGAGCCATACGGCGGCAAACGCCAGGGCGGCGACGGAAAACGCAAAAAACAGCAAATTCGCATACCTTTTCACTGCCGCACCTCCGCGTCATCAACGCTGACGATCCTGCCGCCCGTCAAAGCCGAGAGAGCGGTGGTATAAATATCAAGCGCCGCAAAAAAAGCTCTGCGCCCTTCGGTGCATACCATACTGCCGTCAAACAGGAACGAAACACGATCCGCGTACCTGCCCGCAAATTCAAGGTCATGCGTGGATAGCAAAACGGTTTTGCCCGCGGAACACCATTCAGAAAACAGCCGCGCAAGCTTCTCCCTGAACACGGGATCCGTACCCTTTGTGGGCTCGTCCAGCAGGATGATATCGGCGCCCGCCTGCTCTATTTTGGCAAGCGCAAGGCGCTGCGCCTCCCCGCCGCTCAAGTCAAACGGATTCCGCGCTTTAAACGCCTCCAGCTCATAGCGGCGTAAAATTTCTTCATCCTGCACTTCCCTGTCGACCCTGTCATAAAGGAAAAGCGTCTGCACATTTTGCGGCATATACACGGTTTTGCCGCTGCGCTTTATCTTTCCTGCATAGGGGCGCAGGATTCCGGCAAGGCATTTCAAAAAAGTTGTTTTGCCGCAGCCGTTCGCGCCCACAATGGCGTTTATTCTCCCCTGCTCCGCCGTGTAATCGGCGCCGAACAGCACATCGGGCTGCTTCCTACCGTAAGCGAAAGCAAGCTTTTTAACGGTCAGGGCATACGGGCGTTTCTCCGCCTTTTCCAAGGGCGTTTCCCTGATGCCTGCCATTTCCCCTCGCGCCTGCGCAAAATTCAGCGTTCTGCTTTTCAAAAGCCGCGTGTACGGCGGAAGTATCAGGCGGAAGGCTTTTTTATTGTCCAAAAGATAATCGGCGAATGCCTCTTTTCCACCGCAAAATTCCGCTCTGCCGTTTTCAAGAAACAGTATCTTATCGGCGTGCATAAGCAGTTCGGGGGAATGCTCGGAGGCGATTACCGTTACGCCGAGCTCTCTGTTGAGCCGCAGGACGGCATCTTTAAAATTCCGAGCCGATATAGGGTCAAGCTGGGCGCAGGGCTCATCAAGCAGCAAAAGCTCCGGATTGACGGAAAAGGCGCACGCAAGCGCCAAAAGCTGCTTTACACCGCCCGAAAGCGAATCCGTTTTTTTACGGATATAGCCGTTAAGGTTGAAGTAGCTTGCCGTCTGCGCTATTTTAAGAGATATTTCCTTATCCGTAAAGCCGCGGCATTCGAGCGCAAAGGCAAGCTCGCTCAAAACGCTTTCCGTAACGATATTGCTTTCAACATTTTGGCTGACAAAACCTGTTTCGCACGCCTTTATGCTTATCTGCCCGCCGAGTTTTCCGTAAGGCGCAATCTCCTTTTTCAGCAGGCGCAGCAGCGTGCTTTTGCCCCCGCCGGACGGTCCGCAGACAACGATGAGTTCGCCCTCCTTAACCGTAAAATCAACGCCGCAAAGGGCGTTTTGCCCTGCTCCCGGATAAGCAAATGTTAAATTTTTGATTTCAACAAGCGCCATTTGACTTCCTCCGGCAGGTCGGTGATAATCGGAACCAAGCAAAGCGCTGCCCACGCCGCCAGGTAAACCGGCTGCGCGTTTTCAATGCGCAGCTTCTCATAATATTCAAATTCGTACACGCCGAGCGAAAACGCGGCAAGCTGGAGCGCAAAAAGCGCCGCGCAGGCAAAAATCAAAACACCGTCCGCCGCTCTGAACGAATAGGGCGAGTAATGCCGCCTGCCCTTTTTAAAGCCGCGCGCGCGCATGGTATCCGCTGTTTCTATACTCTGCTCAAGCGATACGGAAACAAGCGCGGAAAAGCGCGCCGTGGTATTTTTGAGCCCCTTTGTTTCGTTGCCCAAGCCCTGCTGCGCCTCCTTGAGCATGGCGGCGGTTTTTACCATAAGCGGCAGAAAGCGCAGGGCGGTTGAAAATATCAAAACAATGTTCGGCGCGAATCTGCCGAACAGCGAAGTAAATTTTTCACTTGAAATGATTTCCGAATAAGCCAGAAACCAAATGATGACCGCGCAGAGCATAAGCCCGGCGCACGCGCCGTAAGCAAGCGGCTCAAGCGTAAAATCCATTCCGAATACGGAAAACAGCACCGTGCTCCCGTATCCGGAAAACAGCATATTTAAAACTGCGGAAAACAGCACCAAAGGCAGTAGAAATTTAAGCTGCGCGGCAGTGCGCCTGAAGCCAAGCAGGCGAAAAGAACAGAAAAGCGCGCACACAAAGCTCACCGCGCAATAAGCTGGGTTGATAAATATAAGCGTTGCGCAGATAACAAAAATAAAAAAGAGGAGGCAGGCGGCAGGGTGAAATTTAGAAAACCTATCCATATGCGCCCCTCCTTGTAAATCAATATTCTATACCGTGCCTTGCCGGAGCGCCCGAATCATACGGGTGGCGTTCGCTTACCATATGCGTAATATAATCGGCGCGGTCAAACAAAAAATCATTTTTGCAGTGCCCCGTTATCACATATTCCGTATCCCCGTCAAAGGAAAGCGCGCGCACAAAATCCTCTCCCAAAAGCCCGGTTATATCAAGGAACTCATCCAGCACAACAACATCCGCCGTACAGGTAAAGGCGCTGTTTACGGCTTCCCTTGCCCACGCGGCATAACGCGCCTTTTCAGCCGCTGTCATTTGATATAAAAACGGCACGCTGTCCGGATTTTTATAAAAGCCTATGCCGCATTCGGCAAGCCGCTCCGAGGAAGAATTATCCTTCAGAAACGAATAAAACGCAACGCGTTTTCCGGCGCCGCAGGCACGGAGCGAAAGCCCCAACGCGGCGGTGGTTTTCCCCTTTCCGCCGCCGTAGTATATATGAATCATCTTATTCTTACATCCTGTTTATTCTGGAACCTGTAGCCGTACTGATCCAGAATGTGCATTTTATTCAGCGCCGTCATCGCACCCTTTGAAACGCAGAGATCCGCGCGCGGCGCTATGGCGACTTCAAGCCCGAGCGCCTGTGAAAACAGCTTATCTATGCCGTATATCTCCGTACAGCCGCCCGTAAGAATAACGCCGGAATCCTCTATATCCGCCACAAGCTGAGGGCTTGTGCGTTCAAATAAAACGCAGGCGGCGTTTGTAAGCTCCTCAAAAAGGGGCTTTAAGCACTCGTAAATCTCGCTGCCCGTGATCTCCACCACGCACGGCATACCCGAAAACATATCGCGCCCCTTTGCCTGCATGCTTACCTTATCTTCACGCTCTACTGCGGAGGAGATGCGGTTTTTTATTTCCTCCGCCATTCTCTTGCCGATCAGCACGCCGTACTTTTCACGCATATAGCGCGTGATTTCCTCATCAAAGCTGTCCCCCGCAATGCGCAGGGTATCCGTTTGGCTCATGCTGCCCTGGCTGATGACCGCCATATCCGTAGTGCCGCCGCCTATATCTATAACAAAGGCGCCCGTGGGCTGAAGCGGGTCCACGCCCGCGCCGAACGCCGCGCAAAGCGGCTCCTCCACAAGGCACACAGACCTTGCCCCGGCGGAAATGATAACGGAAATGAGCGTTCTTCGCTCAACATCCGTTGCAAGCGCGGAGACCGCGGCAACAACGCGCGGCTTGAATATGCTTTTTTTGATGATTTTATTTATGAAAAACTGCACCATGCGGCGGGCTATCTCATAATTCGCTATTGCGCCGCCTACGACGGGGCGGATAACCGATACGCCGCTCGGCTCCCTGCCCTCAAGATAATACGCTCTTCTGCCGGCGTAGAGTATCTTTTGAGAATCCGTATCATACGCAACATAAGACGGCTCGTTTACCACCACCCCTTTGCCGGGCACGGAGATAACGATTGAGCTTGTGCCGAGGTCTATTCCCAAATCATAACCAAACATAACTTCATCCCTTTATATAAAACAGGCGCTTTAAATATGCATTCCGTAATAAAAACACTACCATAAATGTTACTTTAAAAATGCATTATTGTCAACAGTTAAAAAGTGAAACAGCGCGCTGTAGCGGCGGCTTTTTTTGTCATTTTCAACCATGGCTTTTATACTGCCCTGCGCGCCCACAAGAACGATCAGCTTTTTCGCCCTTGTTATCGCGGTATAAAACAGGTTCCTGTAAGCCAGCTTTTTAGGCACGGCAACAACGGGTATCACCACGCCCTCAAACTCCGAGCCCTGGCTCTTATGCACCGTCATGGCGTAAGCGGGTTCCAGCTCTGCGGCGCTCGCCAGGGAATACATCGCCTCACGGTCATCAAACCGCACATTGATAATATCCGCCGCGCGGTCTATCCGGGTCAGTATGCCGATGTCGCCGTTAAACACGCCCATGCCGGTTTCGTTCACCTTAAACCACGGAATGTCGTAATTGTTTTTTGTCTGCATAACCTTATCGCCCTCGCGCAGGGTGTAGCCGCGCGCCGAAAACTCGCTTTTGCCCTTTGCCGGCGGATTGAGCCGCCTTTGCAGCATGGAATTGAGGTTTTGCGAGCCCACCTCGCCTTTTTTGCCGGGGCAGAGCACCTGGAGGTCATGAACCGCGTCCATACCGTAAGCCGCGGGCAGGCGGCGGGTTATGAGCTCCACAATCTTTCGTGCGGCGGAAACGGGCACGGGGTCGTTGAGCATAAAGAAATCCGAATCCGCGCCGTTATCGTCCGTAACCGGCATTTCCCCTTTTACAACGCGGTGCGCGTTTGTAACAATCCTGCTTTTCATTGCCTGGCGGAATATCTTATCCAGCTCCACCACCGGAATGAGCCCGCTTTTTATAAGGTCGCTCAGCACATTGCCGGCGCCTACGGGCGGGAGCTGGTCCTTATCCCCCACCATGATCAGGCGGGCGCTCATCGGCAGGGCGTCCAACAAAGCCTCAAACAAAAATATATCCACCATGGAAAGCTCGTCGATGATAACGGCGTCCGTATCCAGCTGATTTTTGCGGTTGTGCACAAAAACGGGCGTGTCGCTGCCGTCCCTGTACTCCACCTCAAGCAGGCGATGCACGGTTTTCGCCTCACGGTCCGTAAGCTCCGTCATACGCTTTGCCGCCCTGCCCGTGGGCGCGGCGAGCGCAACCTGAAGCCCTCTGTTTTCGAGCAGCGCTATGATGCCCTTTACGGTTGTGGTTTTGCCCGTGCCGGGACCGCCGGTCAATATCAGCAGCCCCTTGTTTACGGCAATTTCGATCGCCCGGCGCTGCTTGGAATCAAATTCTATGGAATGTGCCGTTTCAAAGGCGTATATTTCGGCGCCCGATATCTCTATCTGCCGCGGCGGGTAATTCGCAAGGATCTGCATGCGGTCGGCAATCGCTTTTTCCGCGTTATATGCTCTTGGCTCAAACAGAAATTCCTGCGAATCTATTTCCTCGCGGACAAGGCTGCTCGTTTCAAGCGCGGCGTCTATTGCGATTTCCGCCGTATCCGCAGAGCAGTCCAGATAATCCGCAGCCGCTTTGACAACGGCGCTGCGGGGCACGCAGGTATGCCCGTTTTCGATATTACGGCTGACGATATATTCCACAAGCGACTGCGCGCGCTGTTCTCCGGGAACAGGCACGCCAAGCCCGTCCGCAATATCCTCCGCACGGGTAAAATCATAGATTCCGGCGGCAACAAAGGAATAGGGGTTCTCCTCAAACACCTCCACGGCGTTTTCACGGAAAAAATGATAAGCGTCAAACGCCTCTTTTTGCGTAAGCCCTTTTTCCCTGAGCGCATTCATGGTCTGGCGGGAGGCAAACTGCTGCGCAAAGCCGCGCTGTATCTTTTCCGCCGCGGAGCGGCTGATCCCCTTTACGGAGGCAAGGCGCTCCGGATCATGCTCAATCACATCAAACGCCTGCGCGCCGAACGCCTCAACGATTTTTTGGGCGGTCGCCTGCCCCACGCCTTTTATTATGCCGCTTGAAAGATAGCGGAGTATATCGGCGGCGTCCTGCGGCAGCGTTTCTTTAATCGTTTCGGCTTTGAACTGCCTGCCGTAGGACGGGTGCACCACCCATTCACCCGCGGCTTCTATGAGCGTGCCGGCCGCGAGCGGCGCGGAATTTCCCACAACGGTTACACCCTCGTTTGCACACAGCACCTCCATAACGATATAGCCGTTTTCGGTATTATAAAAAGTGATATCCTCAACGGAGCCTTTTATAGTTTCAAGCCTTTTTTCAGCCATACTTTTCACCTATAAAATTGTACCATAACAGGCGGCAAAAATAAAGGCAAACGCCTTTTAAATTCAAACTAAATTAAAAAAATCCGCCCCGGGAAGGGCGGATTCAATTCCGTTACTATGTGCTGTTTAGATTTATTCTTTTCTCTTCTTGATGAAGAGGAGCGCCGCGCCGGAAAGCGCTGCCGCGCCGATTGCGGACGCTATGCCCGCATATGAAGCTCCTGTCTTCGGGCTTGTGGTGCTTGTATCCGTTCCGCTTTCCGCTGCCGCAGTTGTTGTGCCGTCTGCCGAAGCGACATCGTTGTCTGCAGCCGTATCGGCTGTGCCGTCTGTGTCTGCGGAAGTGTCCGCGCTGTCCGTAACAGACGAGCTTGTGCCGGTTGTATCTTCTGTATCTGTTACATCGCCCGATACATCAGAACCGCTTAAATTTTCTGTTGTTAACACATATACGCTGAAATGGTCTGTGGTAAATACCATATATCCGTTTTGGTAAACGGCGTTCATATCGGTATATGTTCCGTCCGTTTCCTGCCTGTATACCTTGCAGGCGTTTCCGTCCATGTTTTCAGGAACGGGTATCTTTACAGTCACCGTTCCGCCCGGCTGTATTTCTTCACCGTTTTGTTGCAGTGTTATGTCATATATGACGCTGTTTTCTGATGAGCTGATCAGCTCTACCACAAGCTGTGTATCATCCGGAAAAGCATCTGATTCTGCCGTTACAACAATACCGGTTGCTTCATCGGTTAAGCTCGTAAGCGCAACAAACGGTATGTCGTTTTCATTTGCATATGTTTGGGCATAGCTTCCTTCGTAACCGTAAATCGTAAGGCTGTCGCAGTCTAAAAATGCAGTTTCATCTATATATAATACACTGTCAGGGATTATTATTTTAGTCAAGTTGGTACAATACCCAAACGCCAAGCTTCCTATACTCGTTACACTGTTTGGAATTGTTATTTCAGTCAAACTTGTACAATACTCAAATGTGACTCCGCCTATACTTGTTACGCTGTTACCGATTGTTACATCCGTTAAGCTGGCACAATCCCAAAATGCACCCGCGCCTATACTCGTTACACTGTCAGGAATTATTATTTCTGTCAAACTGGGGCATTCGTAAAACGCGTATTCACCTATACTTGTTACACTATTTCCGATTGTTACATTCGTCAAACTTTTGCACCAATAAAAAGCAGAATCCCCTATGCTTGTTACGCTGTCCGGGATTGTTATTTCAGCCAAGCTTGTGCAATGGTAAAATGCCCAATTACCTATACTTGTTACATTGTTACCCATTGTTACTTTTATCAAACCTGTGCATTGCTGAAATGCATACGCATCTATACTCGTTACACTGTCTGGGATTGTTATTTCTGTCAAACTTGTACAACACCTAAATGCATAACTTTCTATACTCTCAACACTGTCAGGTATTGTATAAGAAGTTTGTTCATTTCCTATTGGATATTTTATTAGTTCAGTTTTATCTTTACTGAACAATACACCGTCCTGTGATGAATATGCCGTATTATTTTCATCTACATTTATTGCCACCAAACTACTGCAATCTTCAAATGCCCAACTGCCTATACTAGTTACGCTACTTCCTATTGTTACATTTGTCAAACTGGCGCAATCAAAAAATGCTTGTTCGCCTATACTTGTTACAGTATAGCCGTCGAGCTCCGACGGGATTTCAAGCACCGAATCCGAGCCGGTGTAACCGGTGATCATGGCAGTGCCGTCGTCAAGCACTGTATACTCAAAATCGCCGCTTGTATCCGCCGAA
>CAYOPQ010000062.1:0-8886 GCA_964405895.1 uncultured Bacteroides sp.
CGGGCGTAGGAGCGCACGCGGAATTCGGCTCCGCATTCCTCGCATATACGGCGTGATTTTTCAATATCCTCCGGCGGAATAACATCCACCACCGTCATGCGCACCGCCGCGCCGCAGGCAACGCAGTCCTTTGTGAACCGAAGCATGGCAGGAAACGCCCTGCCGGGGTAAATATTGTTTGTTATTTTATCATACTTATCCGAATCCGGATCATTCAGGGATACCGAAACAACATCAATTACAGAGCATATCTCGGCAGCGGTAGGCTTTCCGTTTATCAGGTCAGAAAGACCGTTTGTGTTTATTCTTAATTTTATACCGGGGTGTTTTTCTTTCATATATTTTGCGGTTTTAATCAAATTTTCATACGCGTTCGTCGGTTCCCCGTAACCGCAGAACACGGCTTCTTTAACGCCCGAAAAATCGTATGCATCAACAGCAGCCTTGATTTCGTCAAATGTGGGCTCCGCATCGTGCCACAGGCGTTTTGCATTGCCCACGGCGTCCGCCTTTTTGCGTATACAGAAAGCGCAGCTGCACGGGCATTTATTCGTAAGATTAAAATATGTATTTCCGTACCAGCTGTAAATAATATCAGCCATTATTTTTCCATCTCCTTGTTAAAACGCTGTTTGATCCCCGCGCGGTCCAGCGGAAGCGCGACAACTATAAAGACCGCCGCGCTGCCAAGCGCCTGGATGATATTGGCGGGAATATCCGCAACGGCGCCCTGCCTATAGATAAAAAGGTCGGTTATAAAATACCCGGCTACCGTGACGACGCCCGAAACCGCCGAAAGAATCGCCGTGCGAACGGTAAGAAGCCTTTGCTGCTTCTTTGACGCAAGCGCGAACGGAACGGCAATCAGCACCTTGATTACCGCCGAGGGCACGGCATAGACGGCAAACCCCGAAACGATATCGGCACACGCCGCGCCGACGGCTGCGGAAATAAACGCCCACGGACCGCCCATAAGCAGCGCCGCGATATATACAACCGCGTCCCCCACATGGATATAGCCGCCTGCCCCCACCGGGATATGCAGCATGGTCAATCCGAATACCATTGCCGCAAGCATTGCGGAAAAGCAGATGTTTTTCGTTGTTTTGTTTATGCCCGTCGTTCTATGCATCATATAAATCACGAAGCCTTTTTTCAAAATCAACGCCGTCCTGCGCGTTATTGCCGTCCGTTTCGGAAATGGCGTTTGAAACGAAATCCCCGGCACAGCGGGCTGCGTCAAAAACCGATTTTCCTTTCAGCAGCATACCGGTGAGCACGGCGGTAAAAATATCGCCCGTGCCTGAAAAATAGCCGCCGCACTTAGGCGCCGAAAAGGTTTCGCACCCGTTTTGCGTATATACTGTGCTGCCTATCTCTTCGCCCTGCTCCACGCCGGTCAGCACCACCGCCTTATTGCCCATACCGAGCATAATCTGCGCCGCTTTTTCGGCGTCGCTCTCCCCGGTAAGCAGCTTCAGCTCGGTAGCGTTCGGCGTAATCACATCCGCAAGGCATGCAAGTCTTTTCACCTGATTGCACATATCGCCGTCAAAGCCGTCATAAAGGCAGCCGTTGTCGCCCATCACAGGGTCAACAACAAGCAGGGCATCCGTGCCTTCCAAAAAGCCGATAACGGTTTCCACCGCCCGCGCAGACGCAAAATAGCCTGTTAAAACGGCGTCAAAATCCGCCGAAAGCTTTTTCCATTCGGCAAAGCACGGCGCAAGAAAGTCCGTCATATCCTGCCTGTAATAGCTGTCATACGCGCTCTGATTGGAAAGCACGGCGGTAGGCGCGGGGTGCGCCTGTATTCCGAGCGCGGCAAGTATGGGAAGCTGCGCGCCGAGCGAGCATTTGCCGAAGCCGGAAATATCATTGATGACCGCGCACTTTTTCATACGAACACCCCTTTTTTTGCAGGCGGATATTGATTTAAGTTCCAATACATTATATAATACAAATGACATTATTTATATGCGCAGTTTTAACATTTTTTTAGGGTACAGTTATGAGCAAATATTTAAAAATATACGACTATATAAAGCATGAAATCAAAACGGGGCAGATCGCCTACGGCGGCAAACTGCCCTCCGTGCGCAAGGCAAGCGAGCTTTTTTCGGTGAGCAGAACCACCGTACAGAACGCCTATTTTGCGCTTGCCGAGGACGGCTACATAATAAGCGAACCGCAGAGCGGTTACTATGTTTCCTACAGGGCTCCCGGAAAAAGCGACGAACAAGGCGAAGCGCCGAAAAGCAGGATACTGTACGATTTCAGCGGCAGCGAGGCTGACAGCGAAAGCTTTGATTTTGATGTGTGGCGCAGGCACATGAAAGCCGCCCTGAGGCAAAATGACAGAATGCTTTCCTACAGCGAAGCGCAGGGCGAGGCACAGCTCAGGCAAGCCATATCTGAATATATACTTGAAAAAAGGAATGTAGCCGCCTCTGCGGACAGAATCGTTATCGGTGCGGGGGTTCAGAGCCTTTTGCATGTGCTCTGCGCGCTGATAGACAAGGGGCAGACCGTATCCTTCCCCGATAAAAGCTTTGTTCAGGGCGCCGCCCTTTTTGAGGATTACGGATTTAATGTAAAATACAGATATAAGGACGCCGATATCATCTATGTTTCCCCGTCTCATATGACGCGCTGGGGCGATGTGATGCCCAACAGGCGCAGGATTGAGCTTACAAGCTATTCGGCGAAAAAAAACAGCCTTGTTATTGAGGACGATTATGAAAGCGATTTTCAGTACAACAGCCGCCCGACGCCGGCGCTTTACGCGCTTTCCGGCGGGAGCAATGTTGTTTATATAGGCTCTTTTTCAAAGCTTTTACTGCCGTCCATCAGAATAAGCTTTATGATACTGACGCCGGAGCTTGCAAAAAAATACCGGGAATGCTTATATAAATTCAGCCAAACGGCAAGCAAGACGGAGCAAATTGCGCTTTGCAGCTTTATACGCGACGGCAAGCTGACGGCGCAGATCAAAAAAACAAGAAGATTTTACACGGCAAAAACAAAAATGTTTTATAACATATTGAAAAACACATTTGACGGCTGTAAAATGGAGATAAGCGAAAACCTGCTTCAGGTTATCCTGCACACCGAATTCAGCGGGAATACAGAGGATTTTGAAAAGAACGGGATAAGGCTGTTTGTAGAAAAATATGAGAACGGCATAATCTCTCTTGTACTGAGCCCGAGCGGAATTGCGCAGGACGAGCTTGAAAACGCGGCGGCAGCTTTGAAAAAGTCAATAAAAAAATAGAATTTTTGTTCTAACAGTCCTGATATGCGTACTGTTGCCGTTTTGCATATTGCAATCCCTGAACAGATCGGTAAAATAAGAATTGTAAGAAAAAAACCGAAGAAAAAAGGAGAATGCAATATGAAAAACTTGATGAAAAGCGCGGCGCTTTTTGTATGCACAGCCGCAGCGGGATTTGCAGCCATATCGCTGCCCTTCAGGCTTTTTGAGAACCTGAGCCAGTTTGAGATGCGCCTTGTGCTTGCAGGCGAGATTGCCCTGCTTGCCGCCGTATTCAGCGCGGTGTTTTTACGCAGGGAGAGCTGCGCCCGGAAAAAGCCGAAGAACGCAAAAGAAACGGAGCGAACACTGCGGGAGCCGGAAAACGGCGGCAGACACGGCGGCGGCACGGATTTTGACTTTGCCGCATAGAAAATACAGCAAACGCTAAACACACGGAGAACATTATGAAAAGTGCGGAAATCCTGAACGGAAAAAATGTTACATTCAAAAAATCCTTTTGGCTTGACAGGCAGGAGCTTGTGCGAAAAGAGGTTATCCCGTATCAGCAGAGCGCGCTGGCGGACGGCATAGACGGCGCGGAACCGAGCAGGTGCCTTGAGAATTTCAAAAAAGCTGCCGAGGCTTTAAACGAAAGAAAAAGCGGCAGGCGCACCCCCGTTTTTAAAACGGACAAATGGCATTATACCGATGAAAATTCGGACCCCGCCGCGTTTAAGGGCTGGGTATTTCAGGATTCCGACCTATATAAATGGATAGAAGCCGCCGCCTATTCCCTTGAACATTTTGCAGATAAAAAGCTTGAGGAGGATATTGACGGCGCCGTGGAACTTATATGCTCCGCAGCGCAGAACGACGGATATATCAATACGCTTTACACCATAAACAACCCTGAGGCAAGATTTGAAAATCTGCGTGATTTCCATGAATTATACTGCTTCGGGCATCTTGCGGAGGCGGCATGCGCGCATTTTGCGGCAACAGGCAAGAAAACGCTTTTAAATGCCGCAGCCGCTTTTGCAGACCTTATATGCAGGGAATTCGGCAGCGGCGGCAGACCGGGCTACGACGGGCACCCCATTGCCGAGGAGGCTATGCTCAAGCTTTATGAGCTGACCGGGAACCAAAAGTATCTTGAAACGGCGCGGCTCATGATAAACAGGCGCGGAACAAGGCCTTATTACTTTGACGCGGAGCGCGGCGAAAGCACGAGCGGCGAAGAATTGAAATACATATACAATCAGGCCCATATGCCGGTAAGGGAGCAAAAGGAGGCGGCGGGGCACGCTGTTCGCGCCGTTTACCTTTACACGGCGATGGCGCACCTTGCGCGGATTGACGGCGACGAGGCGCTTTTTGCTGCCTGCGAAGCCCTGTTTGACGATATAATCAACACAAAGATGTATATAACGGGCGGTATAGGCTCAACGAAAAACGGCGAGGCGTTCACATACGCCTACGACCTTCCGAACGGTACGGCGTATGCGGAGAGCTGCGCCGCTGTGGGCATGGTGTTTTTTGCCAGGAGAATGGTGCAGGCAGACGCCGATTCAAAATATTTCAACACGGCGGAGCGGTGCCTTTACAACTGTGTTCTTGCCGGGATGGCGCAGGACGGAAAAGCATTCTTTTATACCAATCCGCTTGAGGCGCAGCCGAGAACGCTGGCGCTTGACGAACGGCGGAGCCATATCAAACCCTTAAGGCAAAAATGGTTTGACTGCGCCTGCTGCCCGCCGAATATTGCGCGGCTGATTGAGGATCTGGGCAGCTACTGCTTTACGGAGAACGAAGACACGGTTTTCATCAATCTCTACGAAAGCCTGACCGCCGACTGCGCCCTATCCTATATTGAAACAGACAGCGATTATCTGAACAGCGGAAAAGTGCGCATAAAAATAAAGCCGAAAAAGGCTTTTACGCTGGCGCTGCGTATTCCCGACTGGTGCGACGGCTTTACATTCAGCAAGGAAAACCCGTTTATCAAAAAAGGATACGCATATTTTAAAATCAATAAAGAGGAGCAGATAGACGCCCGGTTCATTACGCGCGTAAAAATCATGAGCTGCAGCCCGAAGGTAAGGGAAAACATCGGAAAAGCGGCAGTTACACGCGGGCCGTTCGTTTACTGCCTTGAGGAGGCTGACAACGGCGCGGACCTCCATATGCTCAGGCTTTCCGAAAGCCCCAAATTCACATTTGACGGTGAAAGCATTTTTGCAAACGCATACCGCGAGGAATATACCGGCAGCGCGCTTTACAGTGAATATAAAGAGCCGGTGAAACGGCTTGTAAGAGTAAAATTTATACCGTATTTTAAGTGGGCAAACCGCGGCGCCGGCGAAATGAGCGTATATATCAGATACAGATAACCTTTTGCGCTTTGCCCTGAGGAAAAGCGGATATGTTTCAAAATAAAAACGGGAGCTGTTCTCATGTATTATGAGCAGTTCCCGTTTATTATTTTATTCAAAATCAAATAAGCTTTTCAAAGCCCTCCGTGGAATATTCCTCTCCTGCGCGTTTTTTCTTAAGCTGCGCCATAAGCGCCTCAAAACGGCTGCGCGTCATAGGATAAAGAATTAGGAAGATGACGGAAAGCAGCAGCAGCGCCGCGGGGATGATGGTTGAAATATTTTCCATACCGTTTATGATTTCGGGATCCGTAATCTGGGGGATAAGGGATTCCGAGCCGGCTATATCTCCCGACGAATCATAGCCGTACGCGCCGAGCAGGACGCCCGCCATAAGGATGCCGAACGCCGAGCCGAATTTCTGAACCAGTTGCGGCAGGGCGGTGATTGTGGATTCCTTTCTTGTGCCGGTGATAAATTCATCAAGCTCAACAAGGTCGTAGCCCATGGAATAAAACAGCGTCCAAAATGTGCCGGAGCCGATTCCGAGAACGACGGGAGCGATTACGCACATGATCCTGAAACCGCCGACTTCGGCGTCCAAGCCTATTATCTTTATAAGCACCTCAAGGGCGCAGGTTATGGAAAGAAATACGATGGCGGCAAAGCGCCTGTCCTTTTTATGGGCAACCTTTTCCACTATGGGAACAACGATTGCCATTGATATAACAAGAGAAATAATCACGGCTACTATACCGGTATCGTAATCCATGCCGATACAGTCTATGACCATATAAGTAAGATTTGACTGTATCATTGACGATGTGGCAAGGAAGAAGAACACGAAAAGCAGGAAATACTTGGCGGGCTTCATGGAGAGAATACTGCCGAAGGATTTAAAGGTATCCTTTATAGAGCCTGCGGATTCGCCCGTCAGCGCCTTTTTGGGCTCGTAAACGCCGTTCAGGGATTTACAGCAGATAAAGCCGAACGCCACCGCAATAACGCTGATGATTGCGGCGACAACCGCGTATGCGTTGCTCTCATATTTTGATGTGAGAAGAACGGCGACCGTGGGAACAAGCGCCGGCAGGATATTGCCGAGGCCCACCGCCACGGCGTTGAGCAGGGAGGACAGCGAACGGATCTCCGTGCGCTCGTCATAATCCTCCGTTATCTCCGCAACAACGGCATAATACGGTATGCTGTACATTGTGTAGAACACCCAGAGGCACATGGTTATCAATGTATAGAGCAGTATTTTGGCAAGCTGGGAGGAAAGACCCGCGCCTATACTTGTCCACGCAAGGACAAAAACAAGGCCGAGCGGCACGAGGGACATTTTCATCAGCTTTTGCTTGGAAACGCCGGGACGGTCCGCATAATTGCCGATCATAGGGTCGGTAACCGCGTCCCACGCGATTGAAATAAATATGATGATAGAGCTGAACGCCGGCTTGATTCCGGCAATTTCAATAAGGAAAGTAAGATAATATGTGTAAAACATATTGTAGATAAGCGATTCGGAAAAGATGCCGAGCGCATATCCGGTTTTTTTCTTTTTTGTAAGATTGCTTTTAGCAGACATCATTACACCTCCGCCTATTATTTTACACCAAGCATTTCCGGCGTGCAAGTGGCTGAACGGTATAATTTTAATAAATCTGCATTTTATTTACTGTGATGCTGCTCTGCCCGCCTTTCAGACAGGCGGGATAAAACGCCGGGGAACCGGCTTTGCGCATAATAAATAAAGGCGGCGGTTATTCGGACATTTCAAGCATGGTCTGCGCGAATATCCCGTAGCCCTTGAGCGGATTGTTGACTATAACATGCGTTATGGCGCCCACAAGCTTGCCGTTTTGGATAATCGGAGAGCCGCTCATGCCCTGGACGATCCCGCCCGTTTTTTCGATCAGCTCTTCATCTGTAATTTTGATGATCAAATTCTTTTCATCATCGTTCTGATAGATTTTGATTATCTCTGCGGAATAAACAGCCGGCCCGTTTTCATCAACGGTGGTTATAATCTGGCAGAAGCCTTTTTCCACCTCCTGGGGCAGCGCCACCTCATACTCGCAGTATTGCGACAGATCCACCTTACTGCTGTACTGACCGTATATCCCCTGCTGTGTATTGATATCCAGCACGCCGATCTCCACATTTGAAAACTCACAGCTTATTGAACCGATTTCGTTAGAGGTGGACTTGGTTACGGAGGAAACGGTTGTTTCAACCGCCTTGCCGTCTAATATGGGAATGATTTCCCCCGTGTCCACATCGGTTATCGGGTGGCCGAGCGCAGCCAAATTCCCGCTTGAAGGGTTGTAAAATGTAACGGTGCCGATTCCGGCGGTGGAATCGCGCACCCACATACCCGCCTTATAGCACCCCTCTGACGCGACATATACGGGCGTTAACGATAAATTAAGGTACTCTCCGCTCCTTTTAACTCTTATCAAAAATGTTTCCCCGTTGTTATCATTAAGTATCTCGCTGACCCTGTCCGAAGAGTACACCTTTTCGCCGTTGATGGAGATGATCACATCTCCCACCTTGATGCCCGCCTCCTCTGCGGGGTTCACCGTTTCGCCGTCCGTGGTAACATCCTTTGTGCCCACCACCATCACGCCGTCCGTATAGAGCTTGATGCCGAAGGACTCGCCCGACACCAGAACCACATTCTCCTGCACCGTTTTAACGGTTTCCTCTTTTACCGGAATGATCCCGAGCAGGGTAAGATTGCTGCTGCTTTCGCTGCCCACGGATTCCGCGCTTTGATAATCAACGCTTTCTTCCTTATCATAGGTCAGATAAAAAATATTATCTATAACATTATCCGACTGCTCCGTGACATAAAAAGTATCCGGATAAGCCACATAAGCGTATGAGACAAACGAAAAGATAACAGCCACAGCCAATGCCGCCGCGCCGCTCAGGATTCTGAAAAATTTTCTCATTCAAATCACCGATTATAGTATTGGCAAAAAATCAGGGACATCGCAAAGATGCCCCTGAGAAAATTTTGTATTTTTGTTTTGAAACGGCAAACGGCGTTCATAAAGCGGCTCAGGCGTTTTATGCGGCGAGCATAAAAATTTTTCCTTTTGCATTTACAGCGCGCTGAAAAGTGCAGCCAATATATTTAACCTTGCAGAAAAATCATTTGGCAATACTGTAAAACTCGCCCGGAGTTAAGCCGAAA
Organism: uncultured Bacteroides sp.; assembly: GCA_964405895.1. Taxonomy (GTDB): domain Bacteria; phylum Bacillota; class Clostridia; order Oscillospirales; family Acutalibacteraceae; genus Eubacterium_R. The sequence goes on from CAYOPQ010000062.1 coordinate 8,834, forward strand.
TGTTTTTTGAAAGAAGTTATAAAATGGGACTTGGAAGAAAAAGAAAGCATTTC
>CAYOPQ010000063.1:0-8867 GCA_964405895.1 uncultured Bacteroides sp.
CTTTTGCGCCTGAATAAGATATATTTAATAATCTGCGCGTTCTGCAATTCAGCGGTGGCATTTTGCCGTGCGCTGTGATATAATTGTGGCGGTACATATTTAGAATGTTTGGAAGGGTTTTATGGATATTTTTGAAAGACTTCGCTTTATAGCCGGCGAGGACGCGCTGGAAAAACTGAAAAACAGCCGCGTTGCCGTGTTCGGTATCGGCGGCGTGGGCGGCTATGCCGCGGAAGCGCTTGTCAGAAGCGGCGTGGGCACGCTGGATTTTATAGATTCGGATACGGTCAGCGAATCCAATCTGAACCGTCAGATCATCGCGGTAAAAGATACGCTCGGCGTTGCAAAAACCGAAGCGGCAAAGGCGCGCGCCCTCAGCATAAATCCAGATGTTCGGATTTTTACGCATAATCTGTTTTATTCTCAGGATACCGCGGATATGCTTGATTTTTCCGATTATGATTATGTGGTAGACGCGGTGGATACCGTTTCCGCCAAAACGCTTATAATCACGCGGGCGCAGGCCGCGGGCGTGCCGGTGATAAGCTCTATGGGCACGGGGAACAAGCTCCGCCCGGAGCTTTTGCAGATAGCCGATATTTATAAAACCTCCGTCTGCCCGCTTGCGCGCGTTATGCGCGCCGCTCTCAGAAAAGCCGGCGTAAAATCGCTGAAGGTGGTTTATTCAAGAGAAAAGCCCATAAAAGCGGATATACCGCTTTCCGAATACGATTTGCCGCCCGGCAAGCATACCGTTCCGGGCAGCGCGGTTTTTGTTCCCGCAGCCGCCGGGCTCATGATTGCGGCGGAGATATTTGCCGACATAACGGGTATCCGCGGCGGCGAATAAGCATTTATATTTTTGCGTTTATACATATGATTCCGGAATCCGTAATGTCAACCATTCCGTATTCACCGTTCATTACGGCGCCGGGGTTAAAAAAGTAGATACCGTTCATATAATCAACGCACGGGGTGTGGGTGTGTCCGTACAGGGCAATGTCCGCGCCCTCTTTTTGCGCTTTTTCCATGTAGGCGGAAAGGCCGCGCTTAACGCCGTAGGTGTGCCCGTGGCACAGGATGATCTTTTTGCCGGCAAAGCGTATGATCTGCTCGTTGGGAGCTTTGCCGGAAAAATCACAGTTTCCGCTGACGCAGATCAGGTTCAGTTTGTTGCCGTAACAGGCCTGAATATCTTCAAGGTCGCTGCCGGAATTGCAGTCTCCCAGGTTGACAAACAGCGAAGCGTCCTCAATATGCGTTTCAACAATATCAAACAGCCTGCTGCGCCTGCCGTGGCTGTCGGATGTAACGACGATTCTCATTCATATCTCTCCTTGAAATCTCATACATATTATTATACTGATTTTAACAGGTGATTACAATGCAAAGTAAAAATTTCAGTGAAAAGGAAATAGATAAAATGCTGAAAAATTCCGAAAAAAGCGCCGGAATAGACGCGGCTTCCCTCAAATCGGCTGCGGAGAGCGGAAAGCTCAATGAATATTTGGGGAAAAACCTGCCGCCGGACGCGCAAAAGCGAGTGCAGAGCGTTCTGTCGGATAAAAAAGCGCTTCAGAAGCTTCTTTCGGGCAGGGAAGCCCAAGAGCTTTTAAAAAAGCTCGGAAAGAAATAGTGTGCAAAAACGATCGGGCTTTAATGCCCCTTAAAATTTGCTGCTTGCAGCCTGAAAGGCTATGGTGATTCGTATGGAAAACCTGAATAATATCAACGATATTATCGCGGGGCTTTCCCCGTCCGATATTGATATGCTCAAGGGCGTTGCACAGTCCATACTTTCCGGGGACGGCGCTTCAAGCGAGGAGCCTGCCGGCGGGAGCCGGCAGCCCTCGGAGCCGGCGGAGCAAAGCAGTCCGAATCCGCTCGGCATCAGCGCCCAGGATTTTCAAATGATGATGCGCGCCAAGAAGATATTTGATAAAATGAATTCAGCCTCAAACAAAAATACGGAGCTTATACTTGCGCTGAAGCCCCATCTTTCTCCCGAAAACAGAAATAAAGCCGATACCGCCGTTAAAATACTGCGCCTTTTTGATATTTTGCCTATGCTGAAGGAGCTGTTTTGAACGCCGCAGTTTTCACGCGGAGATATTGAGGAAGCTAAAAAAAGAGTAAGGGAAATGCACGAAAGGGCTTCGTCCTATGTGGAGCACGGCAATGAAGCACAGGGGCAAAGCACACGGCAACCGGACGGGACAAACGGGGCAGACGGCTTCGGAGCGCAGGAGCCGCAGCCGTCGCCGGACAGCGGCGGCGAGCCGGAGGAGCGTGACGGCGGCGATGGGCAGGATTCAACATTTATACTGCTGATCATTCTTATATTGCTTTCGCAGGGCAAAACAGATGATAAACTGCTGCTTGCCCTGCTTTATCTGCTGTTTTGAGGTGATTTTTCGGTTCAAAAAATGTTAATTAAATAAAATATGGAAATAATTGAAATATTATGCTATTATGTATTCATTAAAATTCATTTTATTTTCGGAGGTTTAAAATGGAGCAGTTTAAAATTTACGGCGTTTCTCCGGGAGCCGAAGTGATCTCCGTACCGGCAGACCGCTTTAAGACCAACGAGATTGCGATAACGCTTATTGCGCCGCTTTCACCGGAAACCGCGGCGTTAAACGCGGTGGTGCCTTTTGTGCTTTCAAGGACCTGCGCCGAATATCCGTCCATAAACAGCCTTAATGAAAGGCTGGCTTATCTTTACGGCGCCAAGGTGCTTGCGTCCTCGTCAAAAACGGGGGAGGCGCAGCAGCTTAAAATAGGCGTCACCTGCCTTGACGACCGCTTTTCGCTGGACGGCGGAAAAATAACGGCGGCTTGTGTAGAACTGCTGCTTTCCATGGTGTTTGCGCCGCTTCTTGATGAAAACGGCGTTTTCCCAAAGGAAAATGTTGAGATGGAAAAACGCGCGCTCATTCAAAAGATAGAGAGCGAAAATAATGAAAAAAGAATTTACGCGCTGAACCGCGCACAGGAGATCATGTTTGCAGGCGAGCCGTTTTCCGTAAACAGATACGGCACCAAAGAGCAGGTGCAGGCAATTACCGCCGCCGATGCCGCAGGGGCATGGCGCAGGCTGCTTGAAACCTCCAAAATCGTTGTTTCCCTTGTAGGAAGCGCGGATGCCGGGCAGATTTCCGATATGCTGCGCGAAAAGCTTGCGGGCGTAAAAAGAGCGTATCAGCCGCTGCCGGAGACGGCGGCAAGGCATACGCCGGCTGAAGCCGTAAAGCGTGAAACCGAAAGGCAGAAGGTGCGCCAGGGGAAACTTGTAATGGGCTTCACGGTGGATATAGACCCCGCGGATATGCAGCAGGCGGCTGTTCTGCGCTCGTTTGCCGATGTTTTCGGCGGCGGGCCGTATTCAAAGCTGTTTGCCAATGTGCGTGAAAAGATGAGCCTGTGTTATTACTGCTCCGCGGTATCCTTCCGCCAAAAAAGCTGCCTGTTTGTTCAAAGCGGGTGCGAAGAGGAAAATATGCAAAAAGCGGAACAGGAAATATTGAATCAGCTTGAAGAAATCAAAAAAGGCAATTTTGACTATGAGTTCAATTCCTCCAAGACGGCGCTGAACGACGCGCTTGATTCTGTTTACGATTCGCCGGAAACAACGGAAACTTGGTACGGCGCGCAGAGCCCGGAGGGGCATTATTGCTCGCCGGCAGAGAGCGCGGAGCTCAATAACGCCGTAACAAAGGCGCAGATTGCGGCGCTTGCCGAAACCGTTACGCTCGATACCGTATATAAGCTCGTTTCGGAAAGGGAGGGCAAGGAATGATACACGAATCCAATGAATTAAGAGAACGCCTTTATGAGATAGACCACAGCTCCGGCTTAAAGATATTTGTTATGCCGAAGGAAAACTATAAATCCGCCTATGCCGTGATCGGCACGAAATACGGGTCTATAGATACATGCTTTAAGCGCGGCGATCAGGAGGATTATACGCGGGTGCCGGAGGGCATAGCGCATTTTCTTGAGCATAAGCTGTTTGAAAGCGAGGACCTGGACGCGTTTACAAGATATGCCCAAACAGGCGCTTCGGCAAACGCCTATACTTCTTTTGACAAAACCTGCTATCTTTTCCAGTGTTCGGACAGGTTTGACGACAGCCTGCGGATTCTGCTCGATTTTGTTACCCACCCCTATTTCACCAAGGAAACGGTTGAGAAGGAGCAGGGCATAATCGGTCAGGAAATCACAATGTATTATGATGTTCCCGGCTGGATGAGCACATTCAATCTGCTCCGCTGCCTTTATAAGAACCACCCCGTAAGAATAGATATCGCGGGTACGGTGGAATCCATATCCATGATAACGGACAGGCTCTTATACGATTGTTATAACACCTTCTATAATCTGAATAACATGGCGCTTGCCGTTGTAGGCAATGTCCGGCCGGAGCAGGTTGTAAACATATGTGACGAAATGCTCAAAAAAGCGCCGGATATCAAAATAGAGCGTGTGTTTGACGAGGAGCCGAGAGATATTGTAAAGGATTTTGAAGAGTATCATCTTGCCGTAAGCGTTCCGGTATTTTCTTTCGGCTACAAAGAGGCGTGTGAAACGCCGCTTCGCTCCATTCATGAAATTGTGGGAATGGAGATCCTTTTGGAGATTCTTGCGGGCAAAACATCTCCGCTTTATGTTTCCCTGTTTGAGCAGGGGCTTATAAATACCGGGCTTTCAAAGGAATATTTTATAGGTTACGGGTATGAGGCGGTTGTTTTTGACGGCGAAAGCAAAGACCCCGCGGCAGTCGCCGCCGCAATCAAGGCGCAGGTCCGCGAGCTGCGCGAGCACGGCATATCCGATTCCGCCTTTGAGGCGGCAAGAAGAAGCCTTTACGGGCGTGAAATCATGTCTTATAATGATACGGACGAGGTTGCGAATTCAATTATAGGAAGTTATTTTTCCGGCTACGGCATTTTTGACGCTGTTGAAATCTACAAGAGCATAAAAAAGGAAGATGTTGAAAAGCTGCTGTCCGAAAAGCTTGATGAAAGGTACAGCGCGCTGTCCGTTGTAACGGAAAAATAACAAAGAGTTTTGTGATATTACGGAGAATTTGATATGAGCGATTATACAGAGGTGTTTTTTGACGGGCTCGGAATAAGCTTCAATATTCCGTCCGTAGCGTTTACGATCGGCGATTACGAGGTGCATTGGTACGGCATCATAATCGCCTTCGGCTTTGCGCTTGCGGTGCTTTACGGCGGGCGCACGGCATATAAATGGAAAATGAGTCTTGACGGTATGACGGATGTCCTTATTTGGGGCACGCTGTTCGGTATCGTCGGTGCGCGGCTCTATTATGTCGCCTTTGAGTGGGATTATTTTTCACAGAATCCGGGGGAGATCATTGCAATCTGGCACGGCGGCATTGCCATATACGGCGGAATCATCGGCGCAATTATCGGCGGCTGGATAGGCGCAAAGATAGGTAAGATAGATTTTGCAAATCTTCTGGATGTAGGCGCGCTCGGCCTTCTTATAGGGCAGGGCATAGGCCGCTGGGGCAACTTCTTTAACCAGGAGGCGTTCGGCACAAATACACAAACGGCGCTTTTCCGTATGTGGTCAACAAAAATACGGGATGAGCTTGCCTCGAATCAGGCGTCGCTGCTCCAAAGAGGGATTGAGGTGGATCCCGATGTTGCCGTTCACCCCACATTCCTTTATGAAAGCGTCTGGTGCATCGCGCTGTTTTTGGTGCTTCATTTCTTTGTAAAAAAACGCAGAAAATTCAAGGGAGAAATCTTTTTGCTCTACGGCATCGGCTACGGGCTCGAAAGAATGGTTGTTGAAGGCTTGAGAACAGACAGCCTTTATATCGGCTCCACCAATATCCGTGTGAGCCAGCTTCTCTCCGCGATTATAGTTGTTGCGTTTACCGCTTTGCTCATCGTCTTTTTCAGAAAGCTGAAAAAAGGCACGCTTGCAAGGAAATATCTTATCAATCCCCCTCCGCTCGCGCCGGTGTACTGCCCCGCGGCGCAGGAATATTCCTATTCTCATTGCAGGCAGGCGGATGAAAACGGTTTCTTTTTCAAAGTTATAAGCCATGATCAATAAGCCGATTTACGGCAGAAAAGGTGTAAATGTAAAATGAATATTATAGACGGAAAAGCCGTTTCGGCAGCCGTGCGGGAGCGCGTAAGGCTGGAAACGGAAGAACTTAAAAAACAGGGCGTGAAGCCCGGCCTCGCGGTCATCATAGTAGGGGATGACCCCGCGTCGCAGGTTTATGTCAGGAATAAGGAAAAAGCGTGCGCCGAGGTCGGCTTTTACAGTGAAAAATACGCTCTGCCTGCGGACACTTCACAGCAGCAGCTCAACGACCTTGTGCGCGAGCTCAATGCAAGAAAGGAAATAAGCGGCATACTCTGCCAGCTTCCCCTGCCGCCGCATCTTGACGATAAAGAGGTTATAAACCTTATAGACCCTATAAAGGATGTGGACGCGTTTCACCCCGTAAATGTGGGCAAAATCATGATAGGGGATTATAATTTCCTGCCCTGCACTCCCGCCGGCGTAATGGAGCTCATAAGCTCCTGCGGCGTTGAAACAAAGGGCAAAAAGGCAGTGGTTATCGGCAGAAGCAATATTGTGGGCAAGCCTATGGCAATGCTGCTCCTGCATGCGGACTGCACTGTTGAGATCGCCCATTCCAAGACCCGCAATCTCAAGGATACCGTGCGCTCTGCGGATATTCTTGTTGCGGCGGTCGGCAAGGCTAAATTTGTTACGGGCGATATGGTGAAGGACGGCGCCGTTGTTATAGATGTCGGCATGAACCGTGATGAAAACGGCAAGCTCTGCGGTGATGTGGATTTTGATTCCGTTGCCCCAAAATGCTCGTTTATTACGCCGGTTCCCGGAGGCGTGGGACCGATGACTATATCCATGCTTATGCAAAATACATTGACCGCCGCTAAGCTGCAAAACAGAATCTGAAAAAACGGCGCGGGCTTCGGCGGCTCCGATATGCCGTATCAAACTTTTAAGCGGAAAGGCTTGGTATCATGGATTTTATAGAAATTATCAAAGCGCTGGTGCTCGGCGTAGTGGAAGGCATCACGGAATGGCTGCCGATAAGCTCAACTGGGCACATGATACTTGTAGATGAGTTCCTGCAGCTGAATGTGTCTGAGGAATTTAAAAATATGTTTCTCGTCGTCATACAGCTCGGCGCGATACTTGCCGTCGTTGCGCTGTATTTCAAAAAGCTGGTGCCTGTTGATATTCAAAATAAAAAGCTGTGCTGGAAAAAAGATACTTTAACCATGTGGCTGAAAATCATTGTTTCCTGTATACCCGCCGCGATAGTGGGCGTGTTCTTTGATGATAAAATCGAAGAGGTGTTTTATAACTGGCAAACCGTTTCCGCCGCGCTTATCGTTTTCGGCGTGCTTTTCATTATTATTGAAAGGCGCAATAAGGGCAGGAAGCCGAGGATTGATTCCATAGACGGCATTACATATCAAACGGCAGCTCTGATAGGGCTTTTTCAGCTGATTGCCGCCGTTTTTCCCGGCACATCAAGAAGCGGCGCCACCATCGTAGGCGCGCTGCTGCTCGGCGTTTCCAGAACGGTTGCGGCTGAGTATACCTTTTTCCTTGCCGTCCCCGTAATGTTCGGCGCGAGCGCGCTCAAGCTTGTCAAATTCGGCTTTTCTTTTACCTCGCAGGAGCTGGCAATACTTTTCGTAGGTCTTGTCACCGCGTTTGTCGTTTCCGTATTTGTCATCAAATTCCTTATGAATTATATCAAGAAGCATGATTTCACGGTATTTGGGTGGTATAGGATTATTCTCGGCGCGGCAGTGATCCTGTATTTCGCTTTTGCGGCATAAGTATGACGGCGCCTTAAAAAAAGCAAAGCTGAATATTCGGAATAGATTTAATGCTGAAAGCACAGAAATGAGCCGGGCGGAGCCTAAAAAGCCGCTCGGCTCGTTTTTTGCTGAAACGGGCAAAAAGACAGCGCCGAATAATAAAAAATCACACGTTTTGCTCAAAATAAAGCAAGATAGCCCGTTCGGTTTTACGATACAATAAAAAGGGAAAGCCCTGCATAAAATCGGGCTTTCAGCCGAATTTATTTAACGGGGGGTATTATTTTGAATATCAATTTTACCGGCAAAACAGCCGTTGTTTTCGGCGCGGGGCGCGGCATAGGCGCGGCGATCGCTATGGAATTCGCAAAAGCCGGCGCAAAGGTCTATATCGCGGATTTGATTGAGGAAAACAGCGCCGAGGTGTGCCGCCAACTGATTTCCGCCGGGTATTCGGCAGAGGCATGCGTCGTTGATGTGAGCAGCTATGAATCGGTTGATTCGGTCTTTGAAAGGGCTGTAAAGGACACGGGTCGCCTTGATCTTGTCGTGAATAACGCGGGCATAGTGGGGCTCAATTCGTTCCTTGATACCGACCGGGAAGAAATACAAAGGCTCATAGCCGTAAACCAGATGGGCGTTAATAACGGCTGCCAGGCGGCGATTAAGCGTATGATAGAGCTCGGCTGCAGCGGAAAAATCGTCAATATATCCTCTTTTGCGGGCAGGCACGCTCTTAAACAGGGCTTTTCTCACTATGGGATGACCAAGGCGGCTGTGATTTATCTCACGCAGGCAGCCGCGTATACAGGCGCGCCGTATAATATCAATGTAAACGCCGTTTGCCCCGGCATTATACGCACGCCGATGTGGGAGCAGATTTTGGACAATTATGCGCAAAGCGGCATGGACAGGGAAGAGTCTTGGAAGGAAAATCTGAAAACCTTTATTCCGCTTGAAAGAGGAGACCAGAAGCCGGAGGATATCGCGTATACCGTGGCATTT
>CAYOPQ010000064.1:0-8302 GCA_964405895.1 uncultured Bacteroides sp.
CGGCAGCCCGTCCTTTTTTGCGTTTTGCGCAGAAACGGCTTGCTTGCGCAGGTTTGTTGTGTTATAGTATTTGCGGAGAATGTTTATGAAAATAGGAAATATAGAATTTAAGGATATTGCGTTCCTCGCGCCTATGGCGGGCGTTACCGATATGGCTTTCCGCGAGCTTTGCGCCTCGTTCGGCGCGGCTTATACCGTAACGGAAATGGTGAGCGCAAAGGGTCTTGTGATGGGGGATCGGAAAAGCGGCGCCCTGCTCACGCTCGGCAAACAGGAAGGGATAGCCGGCGCGCAGATTTTCGGCGATGATCCCGCCGTTATGGCACGCGCGGCAGTGAAGTGCCTGGAGTATTCGCCGAGCATCATTGATATCAATATGGGCTGCCCGGCGCCAAAGGTTGCAATGAACGGCGGCGGTGCAAGCCTTATGAAAAATCCGCGTCTTGCCGGAGAGATTGTCAGGGCGGTAAGAAACGCGGTGGATATTCCGGTAACGGTCAAAATACGCAAGGGCTGGGACGATGCAAGCGTTAACGCCGTTGAGCTTGCGAAAACAGCAGAGGCGAACGGCGCGGACGCGGTGGCAGTCCACGGCAGAACAAGGCAGCAAATGTATTCGGGAACAGCGGATCTCGGTATCATAGCGGCGGTGAAAAAGGCTGTGGATATCCCCGTTGTCGGAAACGGGGATGTTACGGATATCTGTTCCGCCGCAAAAATGCTGGAGGAAACAGGGTGCGACGCTGTTATGATCGGGCGCGGCGCGATGGGCAATCCGTGGCTGTTCAGGCAGATTAACGCCTATATAAACAGCGGCGCTGTGCTTCCGCCTCCTTCACTTGAGGAGAAAATGACCGTTATGCTGCGCCATATAGCTAAAATGGTGGAATATAAGGGCGAATATACAGCCATGCGGGAAGCGCGCCGCCATGCCGCTTATTATACAAAGGGGCTTCGGGGCGGAGCAAAGTACCGCGCGCAGATGAGCGCTCTTGAAACATATGATGATCTTAAAGAAATAACATATCGGCTCGTAAAGGAAAATCAATATGATCTTTAAAAATGTTTGCTTTTATAATGAGCTTTTTGAAAAAGAGGTTGCCGATATTGAGATTGAAAACGGCAGGATAAAGGCAATAGGCGTAATAGATGAACAGGGAAGAGATATGAGCGGCATGCTTGCGCTCCCCGGTTTTATTGACATTCATATGCACGGCGCCGCGGGAGGGGACTGCTCGGACGCAAGCGCCGAAAGCCTTGAAAAGATCAGCGGCTTCCTTGCGGCGCACGGCGTTACATCCTTTTGCGCAACAACAATGACCTTGGGCAAGGAAACGCTTCTGGATATAGCAAAAACCGTGCGCGGCTATGCAGGGAAGGAAGCAGGCGCCAAAATCGCCGGCATAAATCTGGAGGGCCCGTTTATTTCGCAGCGCAAAGCGGGCGCGCAGAATCCTTTATATATCCGCCCCGGCACCGTCGAGGAGTTTGAAGAAATTTATCAGGCAAGCGGCGGAAATATCAAGCTGATCACCATTGCGCCGGAGGCGTTTGAAAGCGACGGCTTTATTAAAGCCGTCAGTCAAAAATGCGCCGTTTCAGTAGGCCATTCGGCAGCCGATGCAAAAGAGGCGCGCCGCGCTTTTGATATGGGCGCGCGCCATGCCACGCATCTGTATAACGCCATGACGCCCATGACCCACCGCGAGGCGGGCATAGCGGGCACGGCGCTGGACGATGAAAGGGTCTTTTGCGAGCTTATCTGCGACGGCGGCCATATCTGCCCCGCCGTGCTGAGAAACACCTTTAAGATACTCGGCGAAAACAGGGCGTGCGTGGTTTCCGATTCCATGCGCGCGGCAGGGCTTGGTACGGGCGAATTTGAGCTCGGCGGGCAAAGGGTGTATGTTCATGAGGGCGGCAGATACGCCGTGCTGGAAAACGGCACCATTGCCGCGTCTGTCAGCAATGTTTTTGATGAATTTAAAAATCTGCTGTCTTTCGGAATCGATTTTAAGACCGCCTTGAAAAGCTGCACAATAAATCCCGCAAGGGCGATAGGCGCGCAGAATGATATAGGCTCGATTGCAACGGGGAAAGCGGCGGATATCGTGTTTACGGACAGAGAATTCAATATTAAGGAAGTTTATATAAATGGAATACTCGCTGAATGTGGCGCTTATTGAGCCTGAAATCCCGCAGAATACCGGAAATATCGCGCGCACCTGCGCCGCCACGGGCGCAAGGCTGCATCTTGTGGGGCCCATGGGTTTTGAGATAGATGAAAAGCGCGTGCGGCGGGCAGGTCTTGACTATTGGGATAAGGTTGATATAACCTATTATAACAATATTGCTGAATTTTTTGAGAAAAACAAGGGCGCCGAATTCCATTATTTCAGCACAAAGGCGCAACATGTACACAGTGATGTCGGGTACGGAAACGGCTGTTTCCTTGTTTTCGGAAAGGAAACCAAAGGCCTGCCGGAGGAATTGCTTAAGGCAAACGGTGAAAGCTGCGTCCGGCTGCCCATGCGCGGCAGTATAAGGAGCCTTAATCTTGCAAACAGCGTGGCTGTTGGGGTGTATGAGGTTCTGCGCCAGTGGGATTATCCGGCGCTTTCGCTTAAGGGCGAGCTCCACAACCTTAAATGGAATGATTGAAATTTATATATTTTGGTATTATACTGAATTTATAAATAAATTGAATCGAGGGAGTTTTCATGAAGGTACTTATGATAAACGGCAGCCCGCATGCAAAGGGCAACACCGCCGCGGCGCTCAATGAGATGAAAAAGGTTTTTGACGCACAGGGCGTTGAAACGGAGATACTGCATATAGGCGGCAGCGCAATCAGAAGCTGCATTGCCTGCGGCACCTGCTTTAAAAAGGGCAGCTGCGTTTTTGATGATGAGGTGAATGCCGCCGCCGAAAAATTCAAGGCGTGCGACGGACTTGTAGTGGGCAGCCCGGTATATTACGCCTCGGCAAACGCAACGCTTGTGGCGTTTTTAACAAGGCTGTTTTATTCTACGCCGTTTGATAAAACCATGAAGGTCGGCGCGGCTGTGGTAGCGGCAAGGCGCGGCGGGCTTTCCGCGGCTTTTGACGAGCTGAATAAATTCTTTACGATATCCGGAATGCCGGTTGCTTCGGGTCAGTATTGGAACAGCATCCACGGCAGAGATCAGGGGGAGGCGCTTCAGGATGCAGAGGGGCTTCAGTCCATGCGCACCCTTGCCGCCAATATGACATTCCTTATGAAAAGCATAGCCCTGGGCAAGGAAAAATACGGCTTGCCTGAAAAAGAGCCGCCGCAAAGAACAAATTTTATAAGATGATATTTTAATAAAAAGAGCACGGAGCCGAAAATAAAACGGTTCCGTGCTTTTTGTTCGGGGATTTTTTGTGAAAGCAATACGCGCGCACGCTTGGCTGCGGTAAAACAAGAACACCTTTGCGCGAATCGCGGGCTTTATTTTGTGAGGTCCGCAAAAGAAACAGGTATTGCTTTTCGGAAATCGTCTGTTTTTATTATGACCTGACTGCCCACCCTTCCGGCGGAAAACATGATTTTGTCAAATAAAAGCGCGCTTTCGTCAACGGTGGTCTGAAACTGTTTTTTCATTCCTATGGGCGAGCAGCCTCCGTGCACATAGCCCGTAAGCGGCAAAAGCTCTTTTTGAGCTATCATTTCTATGCTTTTTTCCGAAACGGCTTTGGCGGCTTTTTTTAGGTCAAGCTCCGAATCAACGGGTATCATGAAAACATAATGCTTTTTTGATTTCGCCTGCGTAACAAGCGTTTTGAAAACGGCGTTCGGATCCTCGCCCAGAGCTCTCGCCACATCTGCGCCGCTCAGCCTGCTGTTTTTTTCATATTCTCTGTGCGCATAGGGCAGCTTTAATCTGTCCAGCACGCGCATAACATTGGTTTTCTCTTCCTTTTTTCCCATAACAATCCTTTTATATTATTTTTTCTTTAAAAATGCTTTTACCTCATCTGCTTTCATTTTGCCCTGCGCAAGTCCAAGCTGGTAAATATTTTCAAGCTTGTCCGTATCCTTCTCTACGGCGCTGCAGTTCAGGTCACGGGCGGGCGCTATCACAAAACAGCTGCCTGCCTTTTCCTGCTCAAAAATATATTCAAGCTCGCTGTTGTACATTTCGTGCCTTGTTAAGACGGCGTCCGCCAGCGAGGGGTACTTTTTCAGCACTCTGCGCACAGTCCTTTGCTGTTTTATCGGCTGTTTTACATATCCGCGCACCTGCGTCAGTATAACAACGGCTTTTTCGCACCCGTCCTCAAAAGCTCTTTTAAGCGGTATGGAATCGGTAACGCCGCCGTCAAAATATGTTTCTCCGCCGATTTCAACGCCCTTTGTCGCCAGAGGCAGGGCGCAGCTTGCCTTAAGATACGGGCAGCCGTATTCGCGCAGATCCTTAGGATAAAAATATTCGGGCTTGCCTGTAGCCGCGTTGGTTGCCACGGCGCAAAGCGTTGTATGGCTGCTTTCATAGGTTTCGTAATCCAGCGGCATTATGTCATAGGTCAGTTCGCCGAAATCCCATTCCAGATTCAGGTACTGCCCGTTTTTTATAACGCTTTGCAGGCTCATATATCGTTTGTCGTTGCAATAGTTGATGGTTATATCGTGCTGGCGCCTGTAGTTTTTGCCTATGAAGGACGCCGCGTTGCATGAGCCTGCCGAAACGCCTATTACATAAGGGAACTCGATACCGGCGTCAATAAACGCGTCAAGCACCCCGCTTGTGAAAATTCCGCGGCTGCCGCCGCCTTCAAGTACCAGCCCGCTGCTGTACATTTTTTTCATAAAGATCACCGTTTTTGAATTGATGTAAAAAGAGCAACACTTTTAAATGTTGCTCCTCTTTTCTTAAATTATTAAATTATTTGTCTGCTTTTTTTGCAGCCTTTTTCTTTTTGGGAGCAGCCTCTTTAACTTCGGGCTCAGTCTCTTTCTTTTCTTCCTCAACCTCAATGATTTCAAGGTCGTTACTGCACTCAAAGAAATCGTCGTCATTAAAATATTCCGGCTCTTTTTTGTCAGTAAGCTTTTTAACAAGGAAGTATACGGCGGCGGCAGCTCCCGCTATTGCAACAACAGCGCCTATAACCTTTAATATTTTGCTTATGTTCATTGGAAAAACCTCCTAAATATTAACTGTATATAATTATATAAGTATTGAGGAATAAAGTCAAGCGGTAAAAAATGAATAAAAAAATAACTCCTGCTTTTTTGCAGGAGCTTTTTATACAGAATTTATGCTTTGTTGAGTTTTGTTATAAGGCTGCTCTTTTTTCTTGCGGCGTTATTCTTATGAAGCAGGTTTTTAGCTGCTGCTTTGTCGATCTTCTTAACAGCTGCCTTAACAACTTCCTCTTTATCAGCTGCGTTTGTTTCAATAGCGGCGTTCGCCTTTTTGATAGCGGTTTTAAGCGCGGAATTCGCAGCCTTGTTGTTCGCTGCCTTTTTAGCTGCTACCTTAACTCTTTTTTTTGCTGATTTGATTTGCGGCATTCCTTTTCACTCCTTTGTGTAGGTTTAAACATATATCAAAACTTATTAAATGCTAATGTATAGTAGCATAACTCGGGCAAAAATGCAAGTATTTTTTTCTTTTTGGGCATACTTTTATTAAATTCTTTTGATTTTTGGGGGCGATTTTGTGCAAAACAGAACGGACATAGCGCTTGAGAGCTTTGAGGAAAGCGGTAAAACGGCTTTGCCCGGGGTGCAGGTAAGGCACGGCGGCGGAATAACCTATGTGCGCGTTTTAAACGAGTACGGCTCGCATTTGCTCGGCAAGCCCGTGGGAGAGTATATAACGGTGGAAGTGCCGTCGTTTGTGAACGATACGGATATTTTTGACGGCAGGCTCAAAAGGATTGCGTCCATATTGAAAGAGCTGCTTCCTCTGGAATGTGACAATATTCTTGCCGTGGGTCTTGGTAATATGGACATAACGGCAGACGCGCTCGGTCCGAAAACCGGCAACTATATTTTCGCTACCCGCCATTTGACTTCAAAGCTTAAAAAAGACATGGGCTTTGAGGGGCTCAAGACCGTGTCGTGCGTATGCACGGGCGTTCTGGGAGAAACGGGTATCGAAAGCGCGGAGATCATAAAAGGCATAGCCTCTGTTGTAAAGCCCTCCTGCGTCATAGCTGTGGACGCGCTTGCCGCTACAAGCGCAAAAAGGCTCGGAACAACCGTTCAGCTGTCAACAGCCGGAATCGTGCCCGGCTCCGGCGTGGGGAATCACAGATTTGAGATTTCGCGCAAAACGCTCGGCGTGCCGGTTATATCCATCGGTATCCCCACTGTTATTTCCGCCTCCGTAATTTCCGGAAAACAGGGCGATTCCATGTTCGTTACCCCGCGTGAGATAGACAGGCTTACGGAGCAGGGCGCAAAGCTTATCGGCATGAGCATAAATCTTTGCCTTCAGAGCTCGATAGATGAGCGGGATTTGTATGCGCTTGTCGTATGAGTCATACGCCCGCGCAAAAAGCATATACATTTAATGAATATCAAATGGAATGCCGGGCAAACGGGCTGCGCCGCTTTCTTAGAGCGGTTTGCGGCTCGTTTGCTTGAACAGAGGGCGGTAATGTGAAAAAGGAAATAACTGTTTTTGTGTCCACCTCGCTCATTTTGTTTTTTGCCGTTGGCACAATTTTGAATACAGTCCCGCTTTATGAAAGCACGGCTTCGTCTGCGGCAGGGAATATACTCAGCGTTTCAATGCCTTACACAAATATGAAATCCTATATCAGTCAGGCGCTTTCATTATTTTCTGATAATTCCGCAAATAATGAGAATACTAATAACACCTCTCAGGAAGAGTCGTCTGAGGTTATGAACATCACAGGCTCCGAGGACAGCTCGGACAGCGATGACCTTACGCAGACCCCAAGCGATATTTTAGCGCTTATGGCGGAAGAGGAAGAGGTTATAAGCACCCAAACAATAAAGGGAAGCACAAGTGAGGAAAGTTACACGGGTGGCGGAACAATAGTAACTTACAGCAATGTTCAGATACAGAATAAGATCCCGAGCGATTTTTATTCTCTGAACATAGAGGAACTTTTAAACCAGAAAGCAGATTTAAAAATTTCAGATCCATCACAGCCCACGGTGCTTATTTACCACAGCCATTCCACAGAAAGCTATAATCTTCTTGATGTAGGTTATTATACAGAGTCCTCCGGCTCGAAAACAACAGATGTTGCCAGGAATATGGTGCGGGTCGGGGACGAAATCTGCCGAATACTTGAAGCACGCGGAATCGGCGTTATACATGATACGGAAATACACGATACCTCATATAACGAGGCGTATTCCTCCTCAAGGCAGTCTGTAATAAAGTACCTTGAGGAATATCCTACGATTGAAATAACGATTGATGTCCACAGAGACAGCATTACATATAGTGACGGAACCAAAGTCAAGCCAACGGTAGTGGTAAACGGTAAAAAGGCTGCAAGAATGATGATCATATCGGGCTGCGAATACGGCAGTGTGGAAAATTTTCCCGATTGGGAATATAATTTGCGCTTTGCCTGCGCGGTAACGGAAAAGCTCAATACGATGTATACGGATATTATGCGCCCGATTCTGTTTTCCGAAAGAAAATATAATATGGACCTTACAAAAAATTCGTTTTTGCTTGAAATCGGCACTGACGCGAATACGCTGGAGGAGGCTTGCTATTCAGCCAGATTGTTCGCAAACGCGCTTGCGGAGCTCATTCTTGAGGAATACTCATAACCCCTGATAAATCTGTACAAAAGCCAAAGGAAGTGAAAAAATGAAAAAGCATCCTGTGTTTTTTACATTCCTGCTCGCCGCGGTCATCCTCACGGCGGGCACTTTTACGGCATATTATAATACCAAAAGCCTTGCTGTGGACGGCGAAACGGTGCTGTTTTCAAGAGAGGCTGACGGGATTACCGTTTTGGACTATAAAATTTATTATTCCGAAATTGAAGCGGCGCTAAAAAGCGCAAAGCGCTATCTGCCGAGCAAGGCGTGCTCAACCGCACCATATGTTGTGCTGCCCAGCGATACGGCTGCTTATATAATGTATATAATATATAATAAGTGATTTTTAATGAAAATTTGAAACACGCGGCAGGGTGTAAAAAAGCAAGAAAAAACTGTAAAAAAACTGTTGACATTCGCCCCGCCGTTGTGTTAATATTATCAAGCGCTCGAGAGAGAGCGCGCGAAAGGACCTTGAAAATTGAACAACGACGAAAGAAAAGGAACCCGAGATTC
>CAYOPQ010000065.1:0-8121 GCA_964405895.1 uncultured Bacteroides sp.
TCAAGCCTGTCCGTATTTGAATCCACAAAGGCAAGAAATTCATCCGCATCCTCAAAGTCAAAGGTGAAATCCTGCTCAAAATCATAAGCCGCGGTGAACATCATATCAAACAGGTCGTCAGCCGAATACGCCTCTATCATCTTATCCGCGCATAATTCGGTAATGCGGTCAAACGCGTTTTTCGCTGTTATATCAAAATCCGCGGAGATTTCAATTTCCTCGTCGCGTTCACAATACCTGATAATATCCTCCTGCGTAAAGCCCGCTTTTTCCGCATAGTCAACCGCGTCCTCAAAGCCGGTTTCGTTCACCGCGTCAAAAAGCCTGTAAGCAAATTCGCCGGCAAGGTTTTCAAGCGCTGCCGCCTTATATATGCAGTCCAGCTCATAGCCGGGCTCGTCGGTAATCACAAAACCGTCTTCCTTAAATTGCTCCCATATGATTCCGTAAAAAATTCTGAATTTTTCAGATTCGTTAAAAATGGCGTCATAGATGTAAGAATCAATATCCATATATTTTCTCCTTCGTCTTTTTTCGTGCTTATATTTGCTATTTTATAACATTGTTTTTACATTTTCAATATTGCAATGGAAAATATAATGATATATAATTAAAATGTTGAAAAATCTTTGCTCCTCAGCGGATAGGCGGTGCTTGATGACTGTTAAGATAAAAAGTGAAAATATCACTGTTTTGTGCCTGCAAGAGGGCGCGATGCTGCATTCCTTGGTAAAGGACGGCGTTGAATATCTCTGGCAGGGCGACCCGAAATACTGGGCGGGGCAGGCGCCCGTATGCTTCCCCATAACCGGTGTGTTAAGAGATTCAAAAGCCGTTGCGTTCGGCAAGCCATGCGAAATGAAGCGCCACGGCGTCGCAAGGATCAATCCGTTTGAAATCGCGGAGCAGGGCGGCAATTATGTTTCGTTTATCCAGACCTCAAGCGAGGAAACCAAAAAAGCGTTCCCGTTTGATTATTCCCTTGAGATCCGCTATACGGTTTTGAAAAATTCGGTAATTACCCGCTATACCGTCAGAAATACAGGCAAAATCAGGCTGCCGTTCGTTATAGGCGGTCATCCCGCGTTCAACTGCCCGCTTGACGAGGGTAAA
Source organism: uncultured Bacteroides sp. (assembly GCA_964405895.1). Classification (GTDB taxonomy): domain Bacteria; phylum Bacillota; class Clostridia; order Oscillospirales; family Acutalibacteraceae; genus Eubacterium_R. The sequence continues at coordinate 1,114 of CAYOPQ010000065.1, forward strand.
ACATTCAACGATTATGTTGTTGAATTCTGCGGCGATGTGGGTCAGAAATGCCTGCGCCCGGATGTTGAAACAGGGCTTATTGATATATCCAAGCGCTATGATGTGCTTGATGAGCCTGATAAAATCTATCTTGACCATTCGCTGTTTGATTTGGATGCTATGGTCTTTGATAATATAAGATCTAAATCCGCGCTCCTCACAGCGGGCGGCAGGGGAGTGAGAATAGATTATCAGGATTTTGATAATCTGCTGATTTGGTCGTCGTCAAACGGCGGCAGCTTTGTTGCGCTTGAGCCGTGGACGGGTATATCCACCTGCTCGGACGAAGACGAGGTGTTTGAGAACAAGCGCGGTATGACGGTGCTGGAGCCGGGTGACGAAGCGTCGTTTTCTTTCAAAATAACTTTGATTTAGGTGAGATATGAATTACGGATTTTTCAGGGCGGCATCCGCATCGCTGAAGATCAGGGTGGCAGACCCGGATTATAATAAAGAAGAAATCAAAAAGGCAATAGATCAAGCTGTGGATAATGAGGCGCGCCTGCTTGTAACGCCGGAGCTTTCCGTTACCGGGTATACCTGCGCGGATCTTTTTTTCAGCTCCTCGCTTATGACTTCGGCGCAAAAGGCGCTCGGCGAGCTTGCCGAGTATACCGCTGGCAAAAACATCTGCGTTATTGTCGGAATACCTGTGCGCCTGAACAACAGCCTTTATAATTGCGCCGCGGTGCTGTGCGGCGGCGAAATAAAGGGGATTGTGCCGAAAACGCATATCGCAAATTACAACGAGTTTTATGAAAAGCGCTGGTTTGCCTCCGGCGGCAGTCTTGCTCAGTGCCGGAGTATCAAGCTTTGCGGATTTGACACAAAGATAGGAAGCCAGCTGTTTGATCTCGGGGACGGCGCTTTGCTCGGTATTGAATTGTGCGAGGACCTTTGGGTGCCTTCTCCGCCGAGCGGAAATCTTGCCCTGCAGGGCGCCAATATAATCGCCAATCTTTCCGCAAGCGATGAGTATGTTTCCAAAGCCGGGTACAGAAAAGCGCTTATTGCGGGTCAGTCCGCAAGGTGCGTTTGCGGGTATGTTTACTCCGGCGCGTCCGTGTTTGAAAGCACTACGGATCTTCTTTTCGGCGGCGCGCTGTTCGTGTGTGAAAACGGCGCCGTGCTTGCGCAGGGCGAACGCTTTTTAAGGGAAACCGGCATCATTTATGCGGATATAGATATTGAAAAGCTGAATACGCTGCGCGTAAAAAATATGAGCTTTGAAAATTCTGATAAAGATATCGCCGTTACCCCCTGTACGCTTGAGAATTCGCATAATGATCTCAGATACAGATATGTTGACCCGCACCCCTTTGTACCTGCGGACGATGATAAGCGCCGCGAGCGCTGTTCTGAAATATTTTCCATCCAGGCGGGGGCGCTGGCGAAACGCCTGGAGCATGTCGGCTCCTCCGGCGCCGTGGTCGGTATTTCGGGCGGACTGGATTCCACACTCGCGCTTCTCGTATGCACAAAAGCAATGGCGCTTATCGGCAAAAGCAGCGCGGATATTTTGGGCGTCACTATGCCGGGCTTCGGCACAACGGGAAGAACATACAACAATGCCGTCAGGCTTATGGAATGCCTCGGCGTCACCGTCAAAGAGGTAGATATCAAAGAGGCGTGCGAAATCCATATGCGCGATATAGACCATGACCCTGCAATCAAGGATATAACCTATGAAAACACGCAGGCGAGGGAGCGCACGCAGGTGCTTTTTGACCTTGCCAACAAGCATGGAAAGCTGCTTGTCGGTACCGGCGACCTCAGCGAACTTGCAATGGGCTGGTGTACTTATAACGGAGACCATATGAGTATGTACGGCGTAAACGCCTCCGTGCCGAAAACCCTTGTGCGCTATCTTGTTGAGTATGTTGCGTCAACCAGCTCGGGTGAAACCGAAAAGGTGCTTCGGGATATTCTTGATACCCCCGTTTCGCCGGAGCTTCTGCCGCCGGATGACAAGGGGAATATAGCCCAGAAAACAGAGGAAAATATAGGTCCTTATGAGCTGCATGATTTTTTCCTTTATCATTTTATAAGATTCGGTTTTTCAAAGGAAAAGCTTGTTCGCCTTGCGCAAAAGGCGTTTGGCGGCGCTTATTCCGAAGAGACGATTTCAAAATGGGCGGATGTGTTTGTTAAACGCTTCTTTATAAGCCAGTTTAAGCGAAGCTGTGTTCCGGATTCGCCCAAAGTGGGCTCTGTGTCTCTTTCCCCAAGAGGGGATTGGCGTATGCCGAGCGACGCTTCCTTCAATATTTTTCTAAGCAATGATTGATTTAAGAAAGGGCTTTTGTTATGGCTGATGAATTTGATAATTTAAATAATAACGACTTGAAAGCTGCTGAAAATGCAGCCCCCGCAAGCCCCGGGGAGGATTCCGGCACCGCGGAAAAAGCCCCGGAAGAAAATAAAGGGAAAAGGAAAAAGCTGATTTTGGTCATCGTCGCTTTCGTCGTGATTGTCTGCGCGGCGGTGGCAGCGGTTATCGCAGTGACGAGCGACGGAGAAAGTGAGAAATATACCGATATATTGGTTGATATCACTTTGGTACCCGGTATAGAGAACGGCACGATTATCTCAAGCCCGCCGAGCACGATAAGCTCTTCCGACGATACGGAAACCACGGATGCCGATTCGGATTCTGACAGCTCTGAAGAGAGTACAACCGAGGAAACCGCAGAGGCTTCAGAGGAAGAGGAAACGGTTTCAAGGCAGCTGAATATTTACATTGTTCTCCCGGACGACGGCAGCATTTCCGATAAGCTTTATGTGTATATCAACGGCGAGCTTGTGTCTGAAACGGGGCAGGATGTAGTGCTGGACGGCTCTACCTTCTGGTTCACCACTTCAAACAGCTATGAGGGCGTCGTAACGGTGGAAGCCGTTCTTGAGGAGTACGGCACAAGCGCTACGCAGATTTCCACTGAAAACGGCACGCAGGTTGTCGTTGCGCTGCCGCTCAACAGCTCCGAAGAAAACTTTGTTCCGGATCTTTGATGTTGATAAAACCTCCCCGCTTAATGAGCGGGGAGGTTTCCTGACTTTTATGCGATTTATACAAGTTAATAACGCATAAATTATTTTTAAATATTAAAAATGTTTATTGAATTATCCGTATCATTGTGATAAAATAGGTGCGGACTGTGAGAGGGTGCATTGCGCCCTTTTGCTTTGGGGAGAGTGTGTTAAGCGGCTGCACCGCCGCCTGAATACCATAAGCAGGGGTACGCGGCTTCGGCTGTATTCAAATATCATTCTGCTTGCGCGCGGATCCCCGCTCGTCTGTTTATGTATATTTGAACAATTCAGTTCATAGGAGGTATTTTTTAACCATGTTAAAAAGAAAAAAGAAAACGATGGACGGCAATAACGCCGCGGCGCATGTTTCCTATGCGTTTACCGAAGTGGCTGCCATTTACCCCATCACTCCGTCTTCTGTTATGGCGGAGGTAACGGATGTTCTCTCTTCTCAGGACGCCAAAAATATTTTCGGACAAAATGTAAGAGTACAGGAGATGGAGTCCGAAGGCGGCGCTGCCGGTGCTGTTCACGGCTCGCTTTCCGCAGGCGCGCTTACAACGACCTACACAGCCTCGCAGGGACTTCTTCTTATGATCCCCAATATGTATAAGATTGCCGGAGAGCTGCTTTCCTCGGTAATCCATGTTTCCGCGCGCTGCGTATCCACTCACGCGCTCAATATATTCGGCGATCATTCGGATATATACGCGTGCCGCCAGACCGGCTACGCAATGCTTTGCTCAAACAACCCGCAGGAGGTTATGGATCTCGGCGCGGTTGCGCATCTCTCAACGCTCAAAAGCTCCGTTCCGTTCCTTCATTTCTTTGACGGCTTCCGCACCTCTCACGAAATCCAGAAAATAGAGGTCTGGGATTACGACGATCTTAAAGATATGGTGGATATGGAAGATGTTAAGCGCTTCAGAGAGCACGCCCTGAATCCTGAGCACCCAACGCTCCGCGGCTCGGCTGAAAATTCAGATATCTTCTTCCAGCACAGAGAGGCTTGCAATAAGTATTATAATGACGCCGTTGAAACCACTGTTATGTACATGAACATGGTCAACGAAAAAATCGGCACCGATTATAAGCCGTTCAATTATTACGGCGCTGAGGACGCCGAGCATATCATAATCGCCATGGGCTCGGTGTGCGATACCATCGCCGAAACCGTTGATTACCTCAACGCGCAGGGCGCTAAGGTCGGTCTTGTTAAAGTGCATCTTTACAGACCGTTCTCTCCGAAATATCTGCTTGATGTTATCCCGCAGACCGTAAAGAAAATATCCGTGCTTGACAGAACGAAGGAGCCCGGCTCAATCGGCGAGCCGCTTTACCTTGATGTCGTAGCCGCCTTCAAGGGCACTCCGTTTGAAGCTGCACCGATTTACCACGGCCGTTACGGACTGGGCTCAAAGGATACCGTTCCCGCCCATATTATCGCGGTATATAACAATATGACTGCTGCACAGCCCAAAGAGGTATTCACCATCGGTATTACGGATGATGTTACTTATCTTTCCCTTGAATTAGGAGAAAATGTGGATACGACTCCGGCAGGCACCACAAGCTGTAAGTTCTGGGGCCTCGGCTCAGACGGTACAGTCGGCGCCAATAAGGACTCTATCAAGATCATCGGCGATAATACGGATAAATACGCCCAGGGCTATTTCTTCTATGATTCCAAAAAGTCCGGCGGTATCACCGTTTCCCACCTTCGTTTCGGCGATAACCCGATCACCTCAACTTATCTTATAAATAAGGCGAATTTTGTTGCCTGCCATTGCCCGTCCTATGTAACAAAGTATGATATGGTGCAGGATCTTGTTCCCGGCGGCACATTCCTTCTGAACTGCATTTGGTCTCCCGAGGAGCTTGATAAGCAGCTTCCGGCAACCATGAAGCGTTATATTGCAAATAACGATATTAATTTCTATATCATAAACGGTATCAAGATTGCGGAGGAAGTCGGCCTTGCCGGCAGAGCTTCAACAATCCTTCAGTCCGCGTTCTTCACGATTTCCGGGATCCTTCCTGTCGAGCAGGCAATCGAGCTTATGAAAGCCAAGGCTACCGCCAAGTTCTCCAAAAAGGGCGACGCTGTTGTTGCCGCTAACCATCAGGGTATAGACAGAGGTTCCAAGGAGCTTATAAAGGTTGATGTTCCCGAAAGCTGGAAAACGGCTGTTGACGAGGAGAAAGAGCTTGAGGTTGCTACCGACCGTCCTGAAATGAAGAAGTTTGTTAAAGATATTCTTTCCCCTGTAGATCATCAGAAGGGCGATAAGATACCGGTTTCCAAATTCGTCGATATGGCGGACGGCGTATTCCCGCAGGGCTCTGCTGCGTTTGAAAAGCGCGGCATCGCCGTTGATGTTCCCGAATGGGAGCCCGCTTCCTGCGCGCAGTGTAACAGATGCGCCATGGTCTGCCCGCACGCCGTTATCCGCCCCGTAGCGCTCACTGAGGATGAGCTTGCGGCTGCGCCGGAAAACACAAAGGCGGTAGACCTCAAGGTTCCCAAGGATTCAGGCCTTAAATATGCGCTTATCGTTTCCACTCTGGATTGTACGGGCTGCGCGTCCTGCGCAAATGTTTGCCCCACAAAATCGCTCACAATGAAGCCGATTGCTTCTCAGATGAGCAGCCAGCCTGTATTTGACGCGCTTAGCAATATTGAACCCAAGGCGGAAGTCGCTTCGGATAAAACCGTTGTATCAGCGCAGTATCTCAAGCCGTATCTTGAGTTCTCAGGCGCGTGCGCCGGCTGCGGCGAAACGCCTTACGCAAAGCTTGCAACACAGCTTTACGGCGATAAGATGTATATCGCGAACGCAACGGGCTGTTCCTCCATTTGGGGCGGTTCAGCGCCTTCCACGCCTTATACGGTCGATAAGAACGGCAACGGTCCCGCATGGTCAAATTCTCTGTTTGAGGATAACGCGGAATTCGGTCTCGGCATGTTCCTTGCCCAGTCTCAGATCCGCGCAAGGCTTGCTAAGGACGCTCTTGCCCTTAAGGATTCTTCCGTCGGCGATAAGGTTCAGGCTTACCTTGATACCTTTGATTCCACAAGAGGAAATGACGCGCCCGCAAAAGCCCTTATCGAAGCGCTTGAAAATACGGAATTTGACGGCGAGCAGAAAGCTGCCGCAGAGGATTTCCTTAAGGATAAATCCTATGCCGCAAAGAAGAGCCAGTGGATCTTCGGCGGCGACGGCTGGGCTTATGACATCGGCTTCGGCGGACTTGATCATGTGCTTGCTCAGAATCAGGATGTAAATGTTCTTGTATTCGATACGGAAGTTTATTCAAACACGGGCGGTCAGGCTTCCAAGGCAACCCCCACAGGCGCCGTTGCCCAGTTTGCCGCTTCCGGTAAAATTACAAAGAAAAAGGATCTTGCCAAGATCGCAATGTCCTACGGCTATATCTATGTGGCTCAGGTAGCTATGGGCGCGGATTATAACCAGTGCCTCAAGGCGTTCAAAGAGGCGGAGGCTTATAACGGTCCCTCGCTCATCATCTGCTATGCGCCGTGTATCAACCACGGTATCAAGATGCCGTTCAACCAGGCAGAGCAGAAGAAGGCTGTTGCGGCGGGCTACTGGAATCTTTTCAGATTCAATCCGGCTCTTGCGGAAGAGGGCAAAAATCCGTTCAGCCTTGATTCCAAGGCTCCCACAGCGGATTATATCGAGTTCATCAACGGTGAAACCAGATATTCCTCGCTCAGAAGAAGCTTCCCCGAAAAGGCGGATAAGCTCTTTAACATTGCTGCCGATAACGCAATCGCCAAGTATAACGACCTTCTGCGTACGGTTGAGTATTATGCGCCTAAAAAAGACTGACAGTCGTTAAATCATAGCAACCGGTACGGCTTGCGCAGTTACCGGTCTTAACCGATTGATAACGGGACTTCACAAGAAGTCCCGT
>CAYOPQ010000066.1:0-8048 GCA_964405895.1 uncultured Bacteroides sp.
ACTTCGCGTTTTTAATTTTTGCTATTTACAGATTAAAGCGGTTATTTTACGCATAAGGATAGATCAAACAATGCCCTGGGCAAGCATTGCGTCCGCAACCTTTATAAAGCCCGCAATGTTAGCGCCTGCTACAAGATTCCCCTCAACGCCGTATTCCTTAGCAGCCTCGCAGCTCTTTTTGTAAATATTTTCCATAATGCCTTTCAGCTCGTTGTCAACGGTGTCAAAATTCCACGGGTGGCGCGAGCCGTTCTGGCACATTTCAAGCGCAGAAGTCGCAACGCCGCCGGCATTTGTTGCTTTTGCCGGTCCGAAGAGAACGCCGTTTTCATGGAATAACGCAATCGCCTCGGGTGTAGAAGGCATGTTTGCGCCCTCGCACACCGCGATAACGCCGTTTTCAATCAGCGTCTTTGCAGCGTCCCCGTCAAGCTCGTTTTGCGTTGCGCAGGGAAGCGCGATATCGCACTTAACGCTCCATACGCCGCTGCACCCTTCGTGGTATTCCGCTTCCGGATGGTAGTTAACATATTCGCTGATTCTCTTGCGCTGAACCTCTTTAAGCTCTTTTATGAGAGGCAGGTCAATACCGTTCCTGTCAACAATATAGCCGTTTGAATCGCTCATTGTAATGACCTTCGCGCCCAGCTGCACAGCCTTTTCACAGGCGTAAATCGCAACATTGCCTGAGCCGGAAAGCGCAACCTCTTTACCTTCAAATGAAGTGCCGTGGTCGTTGAGCATCGCCTCCGTGTAATAGCAGAGACCGTAGCCCGTTGCCTCGGTGCGCACAAGCGAGCCGCCGTAGTTTAAGCCTTTTCCCGTAAGCACGCCGCCGCTGTTGAAGTTCATAATTCTCTTATACTGACCGTAAAGGAAGCCGATTTCTCTTCCGCCTACGCCGATGTCGCCGGCGGGAACATCCGTATCGGCGCCGATATGTCTGTAAAGCTCGGTCATAAAGCTCTGGCAAAAACGCATAACCTCCATATCGCTCTTGCCCTTGGGGTCAAAATCAGAGCCGCCCTTGGCGCCGCCGATCGGCAGACCGGTAAGGCTGTTTTTAAAAATCTGCTCAAAGCCGAGGAATTTAATGATTCCCTCATAGACCGACGGGTGGAAGCGAAGCCCTCCCTTGTATGGGCCGATAGCGCTGTTGAACTGTATCCTGTAACCCCTGTTTACCTGAACTTTACCGTTGTCGTCAACCCAGGGAACCCTGAATTTAATGATTCTTTCCGGTTCAACAATGCTTTCAAAGATACCCTTTTCAATGTATTCCGGGTGTCTGTCTGCAACGGTGTCAAGAGATTCCAAAACCTCATACACCGCCTGGTGGAATTCGGGCTCGTTAGGGTTGCGTTTTTTTACCCGCTCCATAAGTCCTGCAAGATACTCGTTGTGAATACTCATAATTTTTACTCCTTAAAATAAAATTTCACCAAAATATTTTATCATTAAAAGCAATATTTTGCAATAAATATAACTGTAAAAAATAGGCGGCTTATTCTGTGAATATTATACAATATATATCATATATCAAACTATAGTTAATCGCCGGTGAGCGGCAATTCATATTTGCGGCTTTGCTGTTTTTAATGAAAATTTAATTAATTTACAGTGCGTTATTGCAATATATTTCAAATTGTAATATAATAGAAATGATTTAATACATTATAATATTTTGAAAGGAAAGAGGTAGATTTGATGAAAAATACCAAGGGCGCGTCGGCGGATACGCAAAAATATATGGCAGACGGTATCCGCTATGTTTGCGAAAATTTTAAAGAGCGTTCACCCGGCTCCCACAGTGAAAGAAAAGCGCAGAAATATCTCAAAAAGGAGCTTGAAAAGTGGGCGGATAAGGTGGAGATGGAGGATTTTTCCGTTCACCCCGTCGCCTTTATGGGCTGGATACCCGTAGCGGCGGTTATCGGCATGCTGGCTGTGCTCTTTTATTGGCTTACATATACCGGCGCCGCTTCCGGCCCGGGCTTGGCAATCGTTTCAACAATCCTTATTCTGTTTGCGCTTGCGTGCCTCGTGTTTGAATTTCTTATGTACCGCGAATTTGTGGATTTTCTGTTCCCGCGCAAAACCTCAAGAAATGTTATGGCGCGCAGGGCTCCGAAAGGTGAAGTTAAAAGAAGAATCATTTTCGGCGGTCATACGGACGCCGCTAACGAGTGGACTTATTCTCTGCACGGCGGCTTAAAGAGCCTTGCCCCGGTAATGGGCGGCTCCATAGGCGGCTTGATCGCTATTGTTATCTTTGATATCGTTTGGCTTGTTTATTCCTTTACGGGCGGCAATTACGACAGTAATTTTTGGCTCGTTTGCGGTATTATACAAATCATTCTTGTTCCGTTTTTCATAGCTATCTGTTTCTTTATAAATTGGAAGGTGGTTGTTGACGGCGCCAACGATAACCTCACCGCCGATTTCATTGCAATGGGCGTTCTGAAGGAAATGGCTGAAAACGATTTCAGATTTGAAAATACGGAGGTCTGCGCACTGCTTTCCGGCTCCGAGGAAGCGGGCATACGCGGCGCGCTCGCTTACGCTAAGGCGCACAAGGAAGAGCTTGAAAATGTTGAAACCGTTTTCATTGCCATGGATACGATGAGAGAGGTCGAACAGCTCCAAATATATACGCAGGGCTGTACGGGTACGCAGAAAAATTCAAATGCCGTTGCGGAAATCATCTATGAGGCCGGTGTAAACTGCGGCATTGAAATGAAAGAAACCGAGATTTATCCCGGCGCCATAGACGCGGAGGCGTTCAGCCGTCTCGGGCTTCTTGCCTCGGGCTTCTGCGGCGTCAACCATGACCCGAAAACCTATTATCACACCCGTCTGGATACAGCTGATAATATCAGCGAGGAATGTATAAACCTCTCTCTTGACATTTGCCTTGAAGCGGCAAAGCTGTATGATGAAAAAGGCGGCATAGACGCTTTCAGGGAAGACGGCAAAAAGAGATTTAAACGCGGGCATAACAAATAATTTAAAACCTGCGCGGCTGTTTCGTTTCTCTGTTTCAGCAGTAATTTGTTCTGTAAGGCGTGTCCTGCCCGATTTCCCGTCGGGCGGATACGCCTTTGATTTTTCAAAATGATACGAATCTCGGGCGGAAAAAGATCATTCCCGCCCGTTCATCGCCTGCGTAGTTGTTTTAAATGCCGTAGGTTTTTGTGACCGGATCCTCAAACAGGGGTATCAGCGGCGGCGAAAAAGTGAAGATAACGAATAGCACGCCCAGCGCTGCCAAAAGCACAAAAGAAACCGCCTGCACGGCGTTTCCCCTGAATTTGGTGTTCTTTATAATTGTGTAGCTTACCAAAAATGCTGCCGCAACGCCGGCAAAGAAAGAAATGATGTCAATCACCATGCTTTCATTCCCGAAGGCACCCGTATAAGTGTAATAAATAAACAGGATCGTAAGCATTCCGCTTAGGCTTCCGAACAGCTTTGCCGTAAACAAATTGTTTTTATCGGATTTTAAAATAAAGAATTCGGCAATGCTCCAGATGAAATAAGGCGTGTATATGAGCTTCAGGTGCTCCCAAACGCTTTCATTAACAGGGCAGAGCGCCCCCGCAAGAGCAAGCTTGCCGCTCCAGTTGTAAACAAAGTGGAGCAGCGTTCCCAAAACGCAGCAAAAGGCAAATCCGGCAAGTTCGGCTTTAAACAGTCTGTTTATCATAGTACCACCGGGATTATTCTATGCTTTTCAGAAAAAATATATCCATCTTTTTGTTGACAATTTAAATGAATTTTGTTATATTATTAAAGCACCGATTTTGTTATCGGCGTATAACTTGACAGAGTGTGTTAAAGTTACCGTTTTGCAGATGTACTCAAGCTGGTGACGAGGCGCCCCTGCTAAGGGCGTAGGGTGGGCAACCGCCGCGAGAGTTCGAATCTCTCCATCTGCGCCAGGAAAGGCGAACGCATAAAAGCGTTCGCCTTTTTTCGTGCCTTTTGTCCGGCGGCGTGCAAAGTAAACAAATATAACCGCGGTAAGCCAAGACCCTGCGCCGCAGCGGATCAGGAAAAAGCCGTTTAAGCGTACAGTAAAATATTTCTTTTAGATCATTAAAATATGTTATAATTAACTAAAATATTATTGAATTTTCATTATTGATATAGTAAAATTAAGAAAAAAGAAAATGCGGGTGAATATTTTGGATGAATTAAAATTAAGCGGCAAAGAGGTGCTCGGTATAGAGCTCGGCTCCACAAGAATAAAAGCCGTGCTGATAGATGAAAACTGTATGCCTGTTGCCTCAGGCTCGCATAATTGGGAAAACAAGCTTGAAAACGGGTATTGGACTTACAGTCTTGAGGCTGTCTGGAACGGGCTGAAGGACGCGTATTCGTCGCTCAATAAAGAAGTGTACGAAAAAAGCGGCTGTTATATCGAAAGCCTTTCCGCCATAGGCTTTTCCGCCATGATGCACGGCTATCTTGCGTTCGATAAAAACGGCGCGCAGCTTGCCGAGTTCAGAACCTGGCGCAATACCTCAACCGCAAAGGCGTCTGCTGAGCTGACGGAGCTTTTCGGCTTTAACATTCCGCAAAGATGGAGTATTGCCCATCTTTATCAGGCGGTTTTAAATGAAGAGGCGCATGTAAAGGATGTTGCGCATATTACAACGCTTGCAGGGTATGTCCATTATATGCTCACAGGCGTAAATGCCGTGGGGATCGGCGAGGCGTCCGGCATGTTCCCGGTAGATCCCGAAACAAAAGATTATGACGCCGGTATGCTGTCTGCGTTCAATGCGCTTCCTAAGGTAAAGCAGTATGGCTGGAACATCAAAGAGCTGCTTCCGGGCATTTTGCTTGCCGGTGACAACGCCGGGTACCTTACCGAAAAAGGCGCCGCGCTTCTTGACGAAAGCGGCAGGCTTAAAGCGGGTATACCGCTTTGCCCGCCGGAAGGGGACGCGGGTACCGGCATGACGGCTACAAACAGCGTCCGTGAGAAAACAGGCAATGTTTCCGCCGGCACATCCATATTCTCTATGGTGGTGCTCCAAAAGCCGCTCAAGGGCGTTTATGAGGAGATAGATATCGTTACAACCCCAACGGGAAAGCCGGTTGCCATGGTGCATTGCAATAACTGCTGTACGGATCTGGATTACTGGGTAAATCTGTTTTATGAGCTTGCCCGTGCCTGCGGCAGCGATATTTCAAAGCCTGCGCTTTATGATATGCTGTATGCCAAGGCGCTTGAGGGCGAGCCCGACTGCGGCGGCATAGTCAATTATAACTATTTTTCCGGGGAGCCCGTTGCCCATGTGAACGCAGGCGCGCCGATGCTTTTCAGAAAGCCCGATTGTACATTTAATATTGCAAACTTTTTCCGGGCGCAGATTTTTTCCGCGCTGTCCACGCTTAAAATCGGTATGGATATGCTTCAAAAAGAGGGCGTGCAGATAGAGTGCATCAACGGCCACGGCGGGCTTTTTAAAACCCCCGTTGTCGGTCAAAGGCTGCTTGCCGCCGCGCTCGGCACTCCCGTTGCGGTCACGGAAACCGCCGGAGAGGGCGGCGCATGGGGCATAGCGCTGCTCGCCAAATATGCAAGCGATACCAAGGGCATGGCGCTTGAGGATTATCTGGATAAAGTCGTTTTCTCAAACAGCGCCGGCAGTATTGAATATCCGAAGGATGAGGATGTAAACGGCTTCAATCAGTATATTGAGCTTTATAAAAAAGGTCTTGCCGCGGAGTCTTGCGCGGCTGAAATCATAAACGGATAAGGAGAAAAATTATGGCTATAAAAGATTATGAATTTTGGTTTGTTGTGGGCACGCAGTTCCTTTACGGAGAGGATATATTTGAAATCATAAATTCCCATGCCCAGGAAATGTGCGGCGAGTGGAGCGAAAAAATGCCGTGCCGCATTGTTGCCAAGCCCTGCGTAAAAACATCTAAAGAGATTCTGGATTTGTTCCGCGCGGCAAACGCGGCTGAGAATTGCGCAGGCGTTATCACATGGATGCACACATTCTCGCCCTCAAAGGCGTGGATAGCGGGCTTCAACGCGCTGCAAAAGCCCTATCTCCATGTCAACACCCAGTTTAACCGAGACATCCCGTGGCAGGATATAGATATGGATTTCATGAACCTGAACCAATCCGCGCACGGGGACAGGGAACACGGCTATATCGCGGCAAGAATGCGGCTTAAAAGAAAGGTCATAGCCGGTTACTGGAAGAATGAAAAGTTCCAGTCTGAAATGGAAGCGTGGATCAGAGCTGCTGTCGGCGCCGCCGAAAGCAAAAAGGTCCATGTTCTGCGCATTTCGGATAATATGAGAAATGTTGCCGTGACGGACGGCGATAAGATAGAGGCTCAAATCAAGCTCGGCTGGCAGGTTGACCATTACGGAGTGGGCGATATTATCAGAGAGGTAGATTCCGTTACCGAGGATGAGATTGATGCTCAGATGGCTGAGTATGAAAAGCTGTATATCATGGATACCGAAAATTTGGATTCCGTCCGTTATCAGGCAAGAGAGGAAGTCGCCTTAAAGAAATTTATGCAGCGGTACGGCTTCAACGCTTTCCATACAAATTTTGAAGATCTTCAGCAGCTTCGCCAGCTTCCCGGTCTCGCGGCGCAGGATTTGATGCGCCAGGGCTACGGCTTCGGCGCTGAAGGCGACTGGAAAATCGCCGCGCTGCTGCGCGTTATGAACTCTATGGCTGAGGGGCTTGACGGCGGCACGGTCTTTATGGAGGACTATACATATCATTTTGAACCCGGTAATGAGATGCTTTTAGGCTCTCATATGCTTGAGGTCAGCCCGTTATGCGCCGCCGAAACGCCTAAAATTCAGGTGCATCCGCTCGGCATAGGAGACAGGGAAGACCCTGCGCGCCTCGTTTTCAAGGCGAAAACCGGAAGCGCCGTCGTTGTGACCCTTGTGGATATGGGCGACAGATTGCGTATGATATGCAATGATGTGGAGTGTATGGAGCAGATAAACGATATGCCAAAGCTCCCGGTTGCGGGCGTGCTTTGGAAACCGCTGCCCTGCCTTCAAACTTCGGCAGAGGCGTGGATATATGCCGGCGGCGCGCATCACAGCATTCTTTCATACAGCCTTACTGCTGAAAATATGCGTGATTTCGCGCAGATTATGGGCATTGAATTTATACATATCGGTAATGAAACAAAAATTGATGAATTGAGGAAAGAGCTTTTTTACAACGATGTTGCATATAAGCTCGGAATGTGATAATTATTATGCTTGAAGAATTAAAGAAAAAGGTTTATGAAGCAAATTTAAAGCTTGTTGAATACGGGCTTGTCGTTCTCACATGGGGCAACGCTTCTGAGATAGACAGGCAGAGCGGTCTTTTCGTTATCAAGCCGTCAGGCGTGCCGTACGATAAAATGACCGCGGATGATATGGTTGTTATGGATCTTGACGGCAATAAGGTGGATGGCAAGCTGAATCCGTCCTCAGACACGCCTACGCATCTTGAGCTTTACAGGAAATTTGCGGATGTGGGCGGAATTGTGCACACACATTCAAGCTGCGCCTGTTCATGGGCGCAGGCAGGCCGTGATGTTCCGGCTTACGGCACGACCCATGCCGATTTTGCCTACGGCGCTGTCCCGTGCGCAAGAGGGCTCAAAAAAGATGAGGTGCAGCAGGATTATGAGCTCAATACGGGCAGAGTAATCGTTGAGGAATTTGAAAAAAGAGGAATCAGCCCCGGCGAGGTACCTGCCGTCCTTGTCCACCGCCACGGCCCGTTTACATGGGGGCAGAACGCCCTCAAAGCGGCTGAAAACGCGTTGATACTTGAAGAGATTTGCAAAATGGCGCTGAATACGGAGCAGGCGGCTTCCTATTCGGAGAACGCAAATATCGGGATTGAGCAATATTTGCTGGACAAGCATTATTACCGTAAGCACGGTAAGGACGCGTATTACGGTCAGAAGATATGAAAAGGCTGTTTAAGAAAAATAAATTGTTGAAATGCGCTTTCTGCATTTTTATGCTCGTCTGCGTATGCGCCGCG
>CAYOPQ010000067.1:0-8046 GCA_964405895.1 uncultured Bacteroides sp.
TCGCACAAAATGTTGAATAATGATTTGTAAAAGGAGCTGAATTTTCAGCTTCTTTCAGCGTGTCAAAAAAGGTATATATTGTATAAAGACTTGCACCCTGACACGCTGATAGGCTGCCGAGAAATCGATTCGGATTTCGCATTTTGCGAGCGGGTGCCGTACAGAGGTACTGCCCCCGAGCAAAAGGCGGGAAGCGCAAAAACCGCACGGCTGTGCGGTTTTTCACTTCATTTACATATTATATAGTTTTAAAATTTGTTTTATTTAAAGCATTCCGCAATAACTGTTATTGTTCTCGTTGAATAAAGACTCTATAACTTCTGCGCGTTCCGGACGACTTTATCGACAGACTGAAAGGAGCTGAATTTTCAGCTTCTTTTCTTTTTTGTCCCATAAGCTTTTTATTTTCTCCGGTAGATAATATGCACCAAAAAGCCAGGCGGCTTTAGGCGGTGCATATTTTATACAGAAAAAGAAGAACAAAAGCAAAAGGGATATCGTGCGGATTTTAAAATCGGTGTTATCATCACCTGAAATTGAGGGATTTTTTGATAGCCGAAAATTTTATGATTATACCACAGACAAGCAAGGATAATCTGTGCCTTTGTTTACTTTTTTTATCTTCAATGTATCCATGCGGATAAATAACCTCCCTAAACCCCGCTTTATCTACGGATCAATAAGCCTTTCATAAACGGTGTTTCATTATGAACAGCATATACAATAGACTTTTCTTCTTCCGTGCACCCAATCAGTATTTTGATTTCAGAATCTTTCTTCATTAAATCAACGATACACATTATAGCATCAATTTTTTTATCTCCGCTTCCGACATACACATCTATTCCTTCACCATCCATAGAGCAGGTGCCTTTTAAATACCCATAGTCAACCTGATAAATGAAATCAGGGTATTTAGGGTGTGCCGTCCCTTTCGGTCTGTCTATTACAATTTCAGAATGATTCACTATTTCATCTAAAGCGTTCCAAAATTCTATATTGCAGTTATCCATATTCATCACCAGAGCCTTTCCGAAAAACTGATTTTACGAGTATTATATCAACATTAAAATAAATTGTCTATTTATGCTTTCACTTTTGTCATTTTTATTTGTTTGAATTAAAGATAAAATGCGCGCGCAAAAAAATGCCCCCGCAGCCGCGGGAGCATTCCAAAAATTACAATAATTATTTCTGCCAACTATAGTTGTAGAAACGAACCTTAACCGGATCGGAAGCTACCTTATTGCCGTAAGAGTCGGTTACGACAGCCTGCACCCAAATGGAGCGCGGGCCTACGCCGTATGTCGGGCGGATCGTGGCATTATTGCCGGAAACGCTTTCAATGTTGCCTTCGGGGTCATCGATTGACCAGTTGGCAAGGCTCCATTCAACGCTGACAATCTCTGCGCCTTCGTCGACCTCAACGGTCAGTTCCACGGTCTGGCTGGTCCAGCTCTTGTACCACGGAACCTGGTGGTAAATGACATCGCCGCTCTTCTCATCAGATGAGCTTACCGGCACGATTGTAACGGTGGTAACCGGCGCTTTCACATCGAGTGCCGAATAGGCCTCTTCCAGTGCCTTGGTTGCTGCGTCTACGCTGTCCTGCGAAGCATATTCTTCGTTATAAACCGCGTTTGCCGCATCCAGAGCCGCCGCGAAAGCCGCCCACTGATCGGCGTTGCTCACATCGTTTTCGCTCACATAGCTCGCTTTGTTAATCGCACTCTCCAGAGCCGATTTATCGGCGCGCACCTTGACTGTGCAGGTCGCGGTGTAGCCGCCGTCGGTGGCGGTAACGGTTACAACGGCGTCGCCGACGGAGACCGCCGTCAGCGTACCGTCCTCAGAAACGGTGACCACATCGGTGTCGCCGGAGGTCCAGGTAACGCTCTGGTCTTCGGCGTCCGACGGAGAAACAGTAGCCGTCAGTTTATAGGTGGAGCCCTCTCCGCTGAGCGTCACTTCTTCTGCGTTGAGCGTGACATCGGTCACATGCACAACCGCCTGGCAGAAAGTAACGGCGATTGTATCGGTCGCCTCCGGATTATCCTGCGAGGTTACGGTGATGTTGGCTGTTACCGCGCTGCGCAGATAGCCGGTGTAGGAAACCAAACCGTTAGAATCCACTGTTACGCTGCTGTTGTCGCTGCTCCAGGTCAGGGACTGGTCGGTGGCATCCTCCGGTCCAACGGTAGCTGTAAGCTGTACGGAGCCCGTGTAGCGCAGTAGCCAGTCTCTGTCAGACAGTTCCACGGTGATTGAATCGCCCTGGTCGATGGAGACCTCCGAAACAGGCTGGTAAACGCTGACTTGCAGCTCTTTGACAAAATATTCATCCGAAACGCCGGTGCCGATGCGCTGCGACGAAGAATGGTTGCGCACATAGATTGTGCTGACGCCGCCGCCAACCGCCGTCACGGTGAATGTGCCGCTGTTGGACTTGCCGCCGTCGACCTCGCCGCCGTCAGAGATATACAGCACGCCGTCGGTGATATCGTCGTCATAAACAATCTCGCCGTCAATCATCAGGCCGACATCGATGTTGTTGTAATCCATGAGCCCGCCGATATCATACAATGTGCTCGGATAAATGGTAAAGCTATATGTTGCCGTATCGCCGACCGTCAGCTCGGTCGGGCCGGAGAATTCCACATCGGTCGGCCAATACAGGTTGCCGCCCAAGATGCTGCCGCTCTTCGTGGCGCTGACGCCGTCAATCGTGGCGGTAATCGTAAAGCTGTTGCCCCAATAGCCGCCGTCACGCACGGTGACAAGACCGCCGTCTACAACAGCCACGCTGGTATCGCTGGAAAGCCATTCCACCTCGTCCTCGGTGATATAGGCGCCTTCCGGCTGAATGTTCGTAATGGTGAGCGTGCGGTTGCCGCCGAACGCGGACAGGTTGCTGAGATCGCCATAGATCTCGAACGAAGTTACATCAATCTGATCCACGATTGTTACGGTGACAGAGTCGTTAATCGTTACGCCGAGGATCCAGTCGCTGACGGTGGAAACAATCTTCTTGAGTGTTTCGGCTTCGTCGCTGGAGCTGGCGCTCACAATGCCGTTGATTACAACTACAAGCGCATCAATCACGCTGGAGGCAACGGTCATACCGAACACTTCCTCCATCACCCAGCCGATCGTTTCGCCGGCGTTCGCAAGACCGCCCATCGTTTCAATCAAAGAGGTCAGCTTGTCATAAAGGCCCTCGGTATCGGGTGTTGCCGTGATTTTAACCGTGCCGGCAGAGTTGAAGACGATATGGCCGTCTTCGTCAATCGTGGCTTTGTCAGTGGACACATCTATGCCCAGCTTGGTTTCGGTCACCTTCCAGTTGACGCCCATGTTCAGGCGCAGCGGCGTGGTGATGCCGGTCAGATCCATCTCATAGCCGACCTCAACCTGCGCGGGAATGGACTCGTGATTGGTGATGTATGTGCCGTTCGGTATAAAATCTGCCGTTAATGCTTCGCTCTTATCGCAGACTACATGCGTGCTGCTGGAGGCAATTTCATTGCCGTCGGCATCCACAAGAGATACGCTGATTTCAACATTAACGCTGTCGAGCACGCTGCGCAGCGAGTCGCACAGGCTGTCAGCCAGATCTTCGCCGAAGACGGGAGTCAGGAGTACATTCATGGCGTCTACGATGCCCTCAGTGTCCATATTGTCGATTTCATTCTCGTCCATCCAGCTGTAGATGGAATCGGCAATGCTGGGACCGATCAGCCAAAGGCTTTCAATGTTTTCTGCCACCCAAACGCGCATAATCGCGCCCTTGGAGCTGTCGCGGCCCGTAATTACGCCGTTTTGATCCACATAGACAAGATACGGTGTGGGTGAGGACCAGACAAGGCTGGTACCGTCGGGCAGGGTCTCGCTGCCATCGTATGTAACTGTCAGCTGTTTCTGCTCTGTTTCCATAATGCGAAGCGGATCGCTGCTGTTGTCATCCACACGCACGCCTTCACAGTAAATCTGCAGCACATTGTCCGCTGCAAACGCCGTGACGGGCATAACAGAAAGCATCAGCAAAACAGCCATGAAAATACTAATGGCTCGTTTGGTTACTTTTGTCATTTTGTTTATACCTTTCTTTATTTATTTGATCTCCTGCTCAAGAGGGAACATACACCTGCGTATTTGTATATTGCGCACACTTTACAAAAAATCCTTTGACATTATAACAAAACTGTCTAAATTAGTCAACATATTATTCAAAAATTGTTCAAAAAGTTCAATACAATATTCAAAATTGTTCATATTTTGTCCTCTTTTTACAACAGCGCTGTGATTTGGCAGATATTTTCTGCTTTTTCAATCATCACACGCCTTACTGATTAAATGAAGCAGCTCAGTCCCGTTGAATATTTTGTTGTTACATCAGGGTATAAAAACAGCCTCACAGCAGATTTGCTGTGAGGCTTTGTGGCTCCCCTTGTTGGACTCGAACCAACGACAACTCGGTTAACAGCCGAGTGCTCTACCGACTGAGCTAAAGAGGAATATTTGATTTTTGCTGTTTGAGTCCGGCTTTAAAACAGAGCCTTGCGAGCCGTTGCGAAGCGCGTTTATAAAAGCGCCGAGGTGCGGCGCATCTCTCAAATGCTTTAATATAATAGCAAAAAATATCAATGATGTCAACACCTTTTTTGCCGATTTTCACTTTTATTTTTTTACGGTTTATGATAATATCAAATTATGAAGTACGAGCACATTATTCACACCCTTGACCCCGTATATGATTCAAACAGCCGCGTCCTGATACTCGGCACCATGCCTTCTCCCAAATCAAGGGAGTACGGATTTTATTACGGGCACCCGCAAAACCGTTTTTGGAAAGCGCTTGCCGCGGTGTTTAACTGCGAGACGCCGCAGTCGCCGGATGAAAAGAAGGCGTTTTTGCTGAACCGCAGAATCGCGCTTTGGGACACGCTTAAAGCCTGCGACATTGCGGGCGCTTCCGACGCGAGCATAAAAAACGCCGAACCCAACGATCTTTCCGTAATTCTGAACAGCGCGGATATTAAGATGATATTCACAACGGGCAAAACGGCATACAGATATTACTGCAAATACCAGCTGGAACAAACAGGAATAGACGCGGTCTGCCTGCCTTCGCCGAGCTCTGCAAACGCCGGGGTACGCTTGGACGGGCTGACTGCGGAATACCGGAAAATAAAGCGTTATCTTTAAAGAGCAGAGGGGGTAATTTTATGCAGCATGAGATAACGAAGGCGCAGAGGCTGCTTGACGAAAACGGCAATATCGCCGAACCGGGCTTTGCGAAAAAGCTTTTGTGGCAGTATTCAAGAAACGATATAAAGGCGCCGAAAATCCGCATTAAAGAGTGGGATTACTACTACATAGGCACACAGGATTACGGGATTTGCCTGACGATTTCGGACGCCGGATATGTGGGCACGGTTTCCGCTTCCATACTGCGTTTCGGCAAAAATCCCAAGCAGATGAACGGCGCGCAGATTCGGCTGTTTACAATGGGAAGGGTGAACCTGCCGCCTACAAGCGAGCGCGGCGATGTGCACGCGCGCGCCGGAACGGCGGATTTCACCTTTGAAAACGACGGGGAGGAACGCCGGCTGTACGGCTCGTTTGACAATTACTGCGGCACAAAAAAGGCGCTTATCTTTGATATACGCCTGACGGAGATCCCGCCGGAGAGCATGGTCATTGCCACGCCGTTTCACAAGGACAAACATTTTTATTACAATCAAAAAATCAACTGCATGCGCGCCGAGGGCTTTTTTGAATACGACGGCACGCGCTGTATATTCAGCCGTGAAAACGGCGCGCTCGCCACGCTCGACTGGGGCAGGGGCGTATGGACCTATGACAACACTTGGCTCTGGGGGTCGGGACAGATGGTGCTGGACAGCGGCGATGTGTTCGGCTTCAACATAGGCTATGGCTTCGGCGACACGAGCGCCGCGAGCGAAAACATGCTGTTTTACAACGGAACGGCACATAAACTGGAAGATGTGCAATTCAACATTCCGAAGCGCGGCAAAACATATCTTTACACAGAGCCGTGGACCTTTACCTCTTCAGACGGCAGATTTGAAATGGATTTCAAGCCGGTCATAGACAGATATGACCCCATTGACGCAAAGATCATGTGCATGATTCCCCACCAGGTATTCGGCCTTATTTCCGGAACGGCGGTGCTGGACGACGGCACGCAAATAAAAATAAAGGATAAAATGGCTTTTGCCGAGCGCGTACACAACAAATGGTAAATTTCAAACAGCGCGGATTTCAGAGCGATTTGTATAACGGGCAAAACGGCATACAAATATTATAGAATGTACAAACAGATGCGGTATATCTGTCTGCGCCGAGTCCCGGAGATGTGCTTTTGCCGCTTTTTGTATTGAGCGGGCGTGGAAATTGTGATAAAATAGCAGCCAAAAACAGACGACCGTAAGAGCAAAAGAGGAGAAAAAATGGTTTTTAGGGTAATTCTGCTTATTATCTACATCCTTACTATATTAAGCATAATTCTTGTAGAGCACAAAAACGCGCACGAAGCGCTGTTATGGACGATTGTCGTAACGGTGCTGCCGTATGCCGGAATCTTTTTTTACCTTATTTTCGGCAACACGGTAAATATCAAGCTTACTCGTCTTATGAGAAGCAGGCGGCTTAAAAACCATTCCGATGTTCAGGCTCAATATAATAATATGTTTTCAACGGACGCCGCCTATTTTGACACCGTGCTTTCTCAAACGGACGAACGCGTTGCAAAATTTAATTACACCTATAACGACTCTGTTATGACGGCGTATGACAGCGCCAAGCTGCTGATATCCGGCAAAACGCATTACAAAACCCTTTTTGCAGACCTCAGAGCCGCAAAAGACAGTATCCATGCGGAATTTTTTACCATTCACAATGATTCCGTGGGCAAAGAATTTATAGATATACTCGCCAAAAAAGCGGCAGAGGGCGTTAAGGTTACATTGATATGCGATTTCCTTGCAAATTTCTCCTACGGAAAAAAGCTTTTTAAGCCGCTCATAAAAGCGGGCGGATATGTAAAAAAGGTTAAAAAAACGCTTACCCATTTCAGGAGCCACAGAAAAATCGTTACGATAGACGGGGAAATTGCATACATAGGCGGCATGAACATAGGCACGCGCTACTGCAACGCCGAAAAAAAGAAAAGTCCCTGGAGGGACACCCAGATACGCCTTACCGGCGCATGCGTTTCCGTTCTTGAAAACTATGTGAATCTTGACACGGTATGCTCCATGCGGGACAAGGAATATAAAGCCTTCGGCGCCGCCTGCCGAATCCGGAATCCTAAAACGCCGCAATCCTTTTCTGCGCCGTGCCAGTTTATCATAGGCGGCGCGGATACGGATAAGGAATCCATAAAGATGTGCTATCTTTCCATGATCAGGAACGCGCAGCACTCGATAAGGATACAATCGCCCTATTTCATACCCGATATCTCTATACTGGATGAGCTTAAAACGGCGTGCGCAAGCGGCATAAGAGTGGAGCTCATGCTGCCGCTCGTAAAGCCCAGCGCTGTTCTGGAGCCCGTTTCAAACTATTACGCAGGCGAGCTTGCGAAATACGGAGCGGTCATCTATAAATACAAAGGCTATATGCACGCAAAAACGCTGATTATTGACAATGAGCTGTGCTGTATAGGCTCCGTCAATATGGATATAAGAAGCTTTGAAATAGATGATGAGATATGCGGCGTTTTTTACAATAACGAGCTTGTAAAAAAATACAATCTGATATATAATCACGACATTTCCGATTCCGTTGCTTTTGATTACGAAAGCTTTAATAAGCGGGGATTGTTTCAGCGCCTGAAGGAAAAAATCCTGCTGCTGTTCAGCCCGCTTATGTAGGATTCGGCGCATCAGAGATTACGGAACGCGCTTTCATTCGTGATTTTCCGAAGCGAACAGCACCCGCCGTAAAGCAAAGACCCGAACATAATCGTTCGGGTCTTTTCGTCTATCAATATATCGATGTATTAACTCTTTTTATCTGCTT
>CAYOPQ010000068.1:0-1348 GCA_964405895.1 uncultured Bacteroides sp.
AAAAAATCTCCGTTCGGCGCAGTGCCGGGCGGAGATTTTTCCGTATCAAAGCAAATCAAATTTTATCAAGCGCCTGCTGAATGTCGGCAATAATATCGTCCGCGTCCTCTATGCCGCAGGAAAAGCGCAGCAGGTCGGGCGTTACGCCGGCTTCCTCAAGCTCGCTGTCCGTAAGCTGGCGGTGCGTGGTTGAGGCGGGGTGCAGGCAGCAGGTGCGCGCGTCCGCAACATGGGTAACGATTGCCGCAAGCTTTAAGCTGTCCATAAACACGGTGGCAGCCTTTTTGCCGCCCTTTATGTCGAAGGAAACAACGCCGCAGGTGCCGTTCGGCATATATTTTTTCGCAAGCGCATACTGCGGGTCGTCCTCAAGCATCGCGCATTTTACCCAGGTTATCTTATCGCTGGCCTTCAGGTATTCGGCAACCTTTTTGGCGTTTTCGCAGTGCCTTTTTACTCTCAGGTGGAGCGTTTCAAGCCCCAGATTCAACAGGAAGGCGTTCTGCGGCGCCTGCATGGAGCCCAGATCCCGCATCAGCTGCACCGTGCATTTCGTTATAAACGGCGCCGCCGCGAAATCCTTTGAATAGGTCAGCCCGTGGTAGCTTTCGTCCGGCGTGGTAAGACCGGGAAATTTATCGTTCTGCTCCCAGTTGAATTTGCCGCTTTCCACGATTGCGCCGCCCAGTGCCGCGGCGTGGCCGTCCATATATTTCGTTGTGGAATGTGTAACGATGTCGCAGCCGAATTCAAACGGGCGGCAGTTTATAGGCGTTGCAAAGGTGTTGTCTATGATCAGCGGGATCCCGTTTTCGTGCGCCACCCTTGCAAAGGTTTCTATATCCAGCACATCCAGGCTTGGGTTCGATATGGTTTCGCCGAAAACGCATTTTGTGTTGGGCCTGATTGCCGCGCGAATCTCGTCCTCCGTGGCATTCGGCGGAATAAAGGTGAAATCTATACCGAATTTTCTTAAGGTGACATTAAAAAGATTAAAGGTGCCGCCGTAGATTGCGGAGCTGGAAACCACATGGTCGCCCGCCTGGGCAATATTCAGCACGGCGTAGAAATTTGCCGCCTGCCCGCTTGAGGTGAGCATTCCGGCGGCGCCGCCCTCCAGCATCGTTATTTTGCCCGCGGCGTAATCGCAGGTGGGGTTCTGGAGCCTTGAATAAAAATAACCGCTCTTTTTAAGGTCAAAAAGGTCTCCCATCTCGTCGCTGGAATCATATTTAAAGGTTGTGCTCTGGATGATCGGTATAACGCGCGGCTCGCCGTTTTTAGGCTCGTATGCGCCCTGCACGCAAATGGTATCTAAATTCATATTTTATTTCTCCTTTGGTTTAAT
>CAYOPQ010000068.1:1448-7936 GCA_964405895.1 uncultured Bacteroides sp.
CATACTGCCGCCGTTAAAACGGCAAGGCAAGCAATCCGTTTCTTCATAGCGTTCTCCCATATCAGTCGTTCAGAAAATGCGGCATGATGCCCGGTCCGAAATCAATCAGCACGCCTGTTTCCCTTGCCGTTTCCTCGTTGAGGGTAACAATGCCCTCTATTTCCTTTTCACTGCGGTAGATCACATAGGGAACGGGGTCGGACGCGTGGGTGCGCGTAACAATCGGCGTGGGGTGGTCGGGCAGGCACATGATTTTGTAAGCGCCGTATTTTTTAAGCCCTTCAAAAAGCACGGGCAAAACTTTTTCATCTATAAGCTCTATTGCCCTTACCTTGTTTTCCGGCTCGTTCCTGTGGCCGCATTCGTCCGGCGCCTCAAAGTGGATATAAACAAAATCATTTCTTTCAAGCAAATCCAGGGCGGCGCTTGCCTTGCCCTCAAAGTTTGTGTCCAAATACCCTGTTGCGCCCTCTACCTCGGCAACCTCCATACCGGCGCAGCGCCCTATGCCCTTGATAAGGTCAACTGCGGAAACAACGCCGCCTTTTATGCCGTATATCTTTTCAAAGCTCTCCATTGCGGGCCTTGTGCCTTCTCCCCACAGCCAAATGGAATTTGCGGGGCGCCTGCCGTTTGCTTTTCTCTTTATGTTAACGGGGTGGTCTTTGAGTATATCATAGGATTTTTTCATCATTTCAATAAGCGGTGCGGCGTTCGCGCTTTTTGAAAGATACTGCGTTATTGTTTTGCCCGTAATATCGTGCGGCGGAGTCATTGTGCCGAGGTCGGTCGTGCCTTCGTGCCAGATCAGGCAGTGGCGGTACGAAACGCCTGAATAAAAGTCGAATGCATCGTTCCCAAGCTCTGCCTGAACCGCCGCTATAAGCTCTGCCGCCTCTTCGGTGGAAATATCGTCCGCGCAGTAATCCTCAATCGTTTTTTCCTCATAAGGCTTGCCGTCCTCCGAAAGCGTAACCAGATTGCAGCGCAGGGAAACATCGCTCGGCTTCATATCAATGCCTATGGACGCCGCCTCCAGCGGGCTCCTGCCCGTATAGTATTTTACGGGGTCAAAGCCCATAACGCTCATATTGGCAACATCCGAGCCGGGCTTCAGCCCCGGCGCAACGGTGCGCACCAGCCCAACCTCGCCTCTTTGGGCAAGGCTGTCCAAATTCGGCTTCTTAGCCACCATCATCGGCGTTTTTCCGCCTAAGGCGGGCACGGGGTAATCCGCCATCCCGTCATACAAAACAACAACATATTTCATGATCATAATCTCCTTATAAAAACCTCAATTTCGGCTGCCTGCCGCTGCCGTTTTTATTTGAAGTAATTTACACCGCTTTCAAAAATTTTCATATCCTTTTCAAACGGCACATTGCTGTAAAGGCTCTCGCCTTTACGCTCGCAGTGCCCCATTTTACCGAATACGCGCCCGTCCGGGGAGGTGATGCCCTCAACGGCGCACACGGAGCCGTTCGGGTTGAAGGGCATATCGGCGGCGGGCTTGCCGCTCAAATCCACATACTGCGTGGCAATCTGCCCGTTTTCCGCAAGACGCCGGATGGTTTCTGCGTCCGCCGTAAATCTGCCCTCGCCGTGCGAGATGGGAACGGCGAATACATCCCCTGCGTTCACGCCCGAAAGCCACGGCGATTTAACACTTGTCACCCTTGTATACGCCATCTGGGAGATATGCCTGCCTATTGTGTTAAAGGTAAGCGTGGGGTCGTCCGGCTTTATTTCCCGGATTTCACCGTAGGGCACAAGCCCAAGCTTTATCAGCGCCTGAAAGCCGTTGCAGATACCCAGCATAAGGCCGTCACGGCAGTTGAGGAGCCTTGAAACGGCGTCCGCCACGCGCGGGTTGCGGAAGGTGGTGGCTATGAATTTGCCGGAGCCCTCCGGTTCGTCGCCGCCCGAAAATCCGCCCGGGAGCATAACGATTTGGGCATTGTCTATTGCCTTTACCATTTTATCAATCGTTTCGTTTATCGCGGCGGGGGAAAGGTTGTTTACAACAAGCACCTGCGGCTCCGCGCCGGCTTTTTCAAACGCGCGCGCAGTATCAACCTCGCAGTTGGTGCCGGGAAACGCGGGTATGAATACGCGCGGCTTCGCGGTTTTGTTTTTGCAGATGAAGATGGATTTTTCCCTGTAAAGCTCAACGCCTTGCGGCATATCGGCTTTGACGCCGCTGTTTTGCGGAAATACTTTTTCAAGCTTTGCGCACCAGGCGTCGATCAGCTCGTCCGCGGTGAGCACCTCGCCGTCTATGATGAACACGCCGTTGTCGTTGGTCGTTCCGAGCAATACGGCGTTCGTAAATTCATCGGGGAGCGCGTTTGCGCATTCAACAACAAAGCTTCCCTGCAAGGGGGCGAAAAGGGCTTTCATATCCGGCTCCTGCGCAAAGGTGAAGCCGAGCTTATCGCCGAACGCCATTTTGCAGACGCAGGCTGCCGCGCCGCCCTCTTTTACCACGCTTGCGGCAAGAAGGGAGCCGTTTCTGATTCCCTCATAAACATTTTTCATAACAGCCATGGCGTTTTTATAATCCGGCAGTCCGCTGCTCTCGTCAACGGGCAGGTCTATGAGATATACCTTTGAGCCCGCCTTCTTGAATTTTGCAGATACCGTTTTTGAAGCCTTGCTCATACCCACGGCAAAGGATACGAGCGTGGGCGGCACATCAAGCGCGTTGAACGAGCCGCTCATACTGTCCTTACCGCCTATGGACGGCGCGCCGTAGCCTATCTGCGCGGTGATGGAGCCGAGCAGGGCTGCCGCCGGCTTGCCCCAGCGCCCGGGGTCGTCGTTCAGCCTTTCAAAATATTCCTGGAATGTGAGGCGCGCCTTGGTTGGGTCGCAGCCCACGGCGGCAAGCTTGGCAAGCGATTCCGTAACGGCAAACGCCGCCGAATGGAACGGGCTCCATTCCGAAAGCTTGGGTATAAAGCCGTACGCCATAACCGTGGCGTCGTCCGTTTCTCCGCCGGTCACGGGCAGCTTCGCCGCCATTGCCTCTTCCGGAGTAAGCTGGTATTTGCCGGCAAACGGCATGAGCACGGTTGCCGCGCCTATGGAGGCGTCAAATCTTTCCGCAAGCCCCTTTTGGCAGCACACCTCAAGTCTCTCAAGGTTCGCCTTCAGCGCGTCGGAAGCGCGCATGCCGCGCAGGTCCTTCGGAATATCCGTTCTGTAGTTTCTGCTTTCGTTAACAGCCTCTATAACGGCGCTCGCGTGCTGCGTTACGCCGTTCGTGTTCAAAAAGTCACGGCTGATATCAACGATTTTATCTCCGCGCCAGGTCATAACAAGGCGGTTCGTCGATGTGACGGCTGCAACGGGGGTAGCCTCTAAATTTTCCGCGTTTGAAAGCTTTATAAATTCGTCAACATTGCTTTTATCCAGAACGACCGCCATTCTCTCCTGCGATTCGGAAATGGCAAGCTCGGTTCCGTCAAGCCCGTCATATTTTTTGGGCACTTTATCAAGATCTATATCCAGTCCGTCCGCAAGCTCGCCGATGGCGACAGATACGCCGCCGGCGCCGAAGTCGTTGCACCTTTTTATCATTCTTGCAACCTTTTCATTTCTGAAAAGCCGCTGTATTTTCCGTTCCGTCGGCGCGTTACCCTTTTGAACCTCCGCGCCGCAGGTCTCTATGCTCATGCTGTTGTGCGCCTTAGAAGAGCCGGTTGCGCCGCCGCAGCCGTCCCTGCCCGTGCGCCCGCCGAGCAGAACGATAACATCGCCCTCCTGCGGCACCTCTCTTATAACATTCTTCTTGGGGGAAGCGCCGATTACCGCGCCGATTTCCATGCGCTTTGCCACATAGCCCTTGTCATAAAGCTCCGTCACCTGGCCCGTGGCAAGCCCTATCTGGTTGCCGTAGCTTGAATAGCCCTGCGCCGCGCCCGTCGTAATCTTCTTCTGCGGCAGCTTGGCGTCAAGCGTGTCCTCAAACGGAACCGTCGGGTCGCCGGAGCCGGTGACTCTCATCGCCTGGTATACATACGCCCTGCCGGAAAGCGGGTCTCTGATCGCGCCGCCGAGGCAGGTGGCGGCTCCGCCGAAGGGCTCTATCTCCGTGGGGTGGTTGTGCGTTTCGTTCTTGAACTGAACAAGCCACTGCTCCGTTTTGCCGTCGATTTCAACGGGTACCTCTATGGAGCAGGCGTTTATCTCGTCGCTCTCGTCAAGATTGTCAAGTATTCCGCGCTTTTTCAGTGCCTTGGCGCCGATAACAGCCATATCCATCAGGCAAACATTTTTTTCTTTTTCGCCGTAAACCTCTTTCCTCAGCTCAAAATACTGCTCCACGGCGTCCTCAACGGCGCGGGAATATTTTGATTTTTCAACGCTGATGTTATCCAGTATCGTGCTGAAGGTGGTGTGGCGGCAGTGGTCGCTCCAGTATGTGTCTATCACCTTGAGCTCCGTAAGGCTCGGGTCTCTGTTCTCCGTTTTAAAATAATCCCTTACCCAGCAGAGGTCCGCAACGCTCATGGCAAAGCCCATCTCTTTGTGGTAGCCGGCAATTTCGCTGTCGCTTTTTGCGGTAAAGCCCGTTATGCGTATGATGTCCGCCGGCATCTCCGCGGTTATATCCAGGCTTTCGGGAATATCCATGGAAGCCTCGCGCGATTCAACCGGGTTGATGATATAATTTTTTATCTTTTCAAATTCGGCGTCGGTAATATCGCCCTTAAGCAGGTAGACCTTTGCGCTGGAAACAAGCGGCCTTTCGCCCTGGGTCAGAAGCTGGATGCACTGCGCGGCGCTGTCCGCCCGTTGGTCATACTGCCCCGGCAGGAATTCAGACGCAAAGCAGCGCCAGCCCTGCGGCACCGAAAGCGTATAGTAAACGCTGTCCAAATTCGGCTCCGAAAGGATCATTTTTGCCGCCGCGGCAAATTCCTCTTCGGAAAGCCCCTGCGCGTCGTATCTGTTTATCAGCCGCAGCTCCTCAAGAGCCGTGATTCCAACGGTGGAAACCAGGTCGTCCGCCAGCTGGCGCGCCTCAATATCGTTTCCCTTGTTTTTTTCCACATAAACGCGATAAACCTTTGCCGTATCTGCCATATTTATACTCCTTTTCCCGCTTTGGCGGGGTCCTGTTTTAAGCTGTTCAAGCCGGTTTTTCCAAGCTTTTTTCGCTGATAAAAATTCTTAATTAGTATAATAGCACAATGTTTTATTTTTGCATAGTAGGAAAAATAATTTTTCGGCAGTTTTATTAATAAAAAACTCGTCAACTTATAATTTTTATGCTATAATGACGATATAATATATTATCGGGTCGGTGCCCGTCGGAAACGCTTTTGAAAGGAGTATGAAAGCCGTGACCGAAACGAATGAGGACAGAGCCTACGAGGTTGAATTTTTAAACTGCGTAGTAGATAAAGAGGACGATTTCAGAATCGTGGATTCAGACAGCCATTTTGCCGAGTTTGCAGGCGTTCACCCCTCCAAAATAAAAGAGGGCAAGCTCTTTTTGCAGGATATCGTTATCCCTGCGGACAGGCAGGAGGTCATTGAAAAAATATGTAAAAAAGACACCGTGTACATATATATGGATCTGGATATTGTAAACGGGGAGGGGGAGCAGGTGTTTGTTCACTGCACGGCGCAGAATATGCCCGATTCCCCGCTTTGCCGCCTTGTTTTTGCGGATGTGTCAAAAAGCCGAGAGAAAAACAGGCTGCTCAAGGAGCAGGCAAAAGAGATAAACCATCTTATAGACCTTGTTACGGGCGGCGTGTGCCTGTTCAAGGTGACCGCGAATATGCATTTTGAGGTGCTGTATATCAATGAGGGCGGCTGCCGCCTTTTCGGTACCACAAAAGAGGATTACAGGAAGCAGACCTACCGGCTTGACGAGCTGATACACCCGGAGGATAAAACGCTTGTTTACCAGGCGGTGGGCAAAGCCATGGCAACGGGAACCCCCATAGATTTGGAATACAGAGTGCGCCAGCACAGAGATAAGTACATATGGTGCGCCTGCAACGCGGCTGTTTATAAAACAGACGCCGACCGCTGCCCCGTGTTCCACGCGATGTTTACGGATATCACAAGGATAAAGGACGCCGAGGCAAGAGCCGACCATGCGAACGACAAGCTTGTAAATCTGCTTGAGAACCTGCACGGCGCGTTCTTCTTTACAACGCCGGAAAATATGTTTGAATGTGATTTCATAAGCGGCGATTTCGTGAAGCTTACGGGATATTCAAGGGCGGAGTTCTTTGAAAGGTTTGAGGGGGATCTCTCCCGCCTGATCCGCGAGGATAAAACAGACCTTGAAAAGCGCATGAAAAAGGCTATCCTGAAAAGCGGCAGGTGTGAGGCGCGGTACACCATTACGGCGCGCGGCTCAAAGCAGAAGGTCGTTCGCGATGTGCGCAAGCTCATAACCCAGCAGGACGGCTCTATGGCGGCAATCTGCGAGCTTGAGGAGATAAAATAGAATACGGCAAAAA
>CAYOPQ010000069.1:0-7647 GCA_964405895.1 uncultured Bacteroides sp.
GCGACGCGGTTCAAGGCAGCCTTTTAATCGGCAAGATAGTTCTGCCAATCGGCGTTCGCCCTGCTCAGCGCACTTTTACAGTAGCCCAAGCGGTTCGCAACCGTTTTTACCGCGCTTTTCAGGTGGCGGCTCACCGTCGGCTGGGAAACGCCGAGCCGCTGCGCGATCTCACTTTGGGAAAGCTCATCACAAAGGCGCAGCTCAAGGCATTTTCTCTGCTGAGCGGTCAGCTCGCGGGCTATGATCTGCGGCAGCACGGCTTTCAGGGCGTTTTTGCTTACGCGCGCGCTGTTGAACGCCTCTTCCTCACGGCAGGCAAGAAGCAAATAATCGTTAAGCCTTTTTCTGTTCATTTTATATCCTCCCCGTTATAATAATCGGAAAGCATTGTTGCTATAACCTTACACTGGCTTGCCATATCATAATATATTTTTATTTTACGCCGAAGCAACACAAGATCCTCGCCTCTGTAAACGCAAAGCAAGGGACGCAGGCCCTGTATTTTAGCGTTTAAAATACGGTACTGGTTCTCATATTCCTCGGCAAGCTGCGTTATATCCATTTTATACCTCCCAAACAAGAAATAAAGCGTTACAGGGGCGGCGTTTCGCTTTATAATTTCTATTTTAGGCGAACATTTGTTCGATGTCAATAGAAAAAGCGTTTGTTTCAACAAATTTGTAAAAGCTGCAATTCAGCGTACGAATTTTAAGACCATGTCCGGTTTTTTGATAAACAGCGGCTTTATAAACGGGGGCGTTTTCTGCGCTGTTAGTAAAAATGCGCAAAAGTTTTCAATAAAACAGTTGACAAATTGTGCAATACTGAGTATAATAAGATTACCTTGAAACGGAGCCGCAACCGTTTTAAGTACCTTATCCTCCTATAGTTTGTTAAAGACAGAGGGAAAAAGGCAGCGTGTTAGACGCCGCCTTTTTTCTTTTTCGCTTTTATTGACACAATTTATGAACAAAAGCATAAATTGTATACGCTTTTTTAACAAATCATTTATTTTATGTTAATTTCACAAAAAAGCGGCTTGCAGAATATAAAATCCGTGTTAAGGATGTTGCAAATTAGTCAAAATTTTGTTATAATGATTTGAAATCATTATTGAAAGGAGCCTTTATAAATGGCTGACGAAAAAAACGGCGGCAAAAAGTATATGAAGTTCTCCGAGACCATTACATTCGGCATAGGCCTCTTCGGCATTGCGCTTCTTACGGGCTGGATGCCGGATTACACCGCAACCTTCTTTGCGGATTTCGCTTTCAAGGGCAAGGACTTTGACAGCACTACAATGAGCTCGGCGATTTCCTATGTGTTTTTTGCTGCGGGCATCGTGGGTGCCGTCTGCGAGCTTGTGATTGGCTATTTGGTAGATAAAACAAGAACCAGCTTCGGCAAGGTAAAGCCGTGGGTTGGCTTCGGCGTAGTGCCGCTTGCCATTGTTGCCATGCTTGTTTTTGTTGCGCCGAATACGGATTCACAAACCGTGGCCATCATCTGGATGTTTGTTATTTACAGCTTGTACACGGCTGTTTCCTGCGCGGTGGAAAGCCCCGCAAACTGCTTTGGTTCGCTTTGTTCACCCAACCCGGGCGAGCGTTCAACTGCCATATCCATATCCTCTTTCCTGAAATCTGTAGGTCAGAGCGGCGGTATGGTTATCGTTATGGTAGTCGGCGCGCTCATGAAGGTATTTATGGGTCAGCAGCAATATAAAAATGCGGAGGGCCAGGGCATAGACCTGATTATCAGCACCGCGATTTGCTGCCTCGGCATCATCATTTTTGTTATGATATTCTTTGCCAACAACAAAGAGCGTGTTCCGTACACCCAGGAAAGGGTAAGCATTAAAGACGCGCTTAAGGTTGTTTTCGGCAACAAGAACCTGCTTATGGTATCCCTCACGAAGCTTGCGGGCTTCGGGCGCGGCGTTTACGGCACCGTTTCGCTCTACATAGCGGTTTATCTGCTCGGCTCAAAGGATCTTAAGCTTGCGCTTCTGCTTCCCATGGGCATCGGCACCGCGGCGGGCACGCTGCTTGTAAACTTTGTGCTTAAGAAATTCTCCACAAAAACAACCTATATTCTGTTCTGCGTATACGGAGCCACCTCGCTTGCTATACTTTATTTGGTTTCAAGCTCCATAGGCTTTAACAGCGCGCTGATCGTTCCGTTCCTGATTATCAACTTCTTCTGCGGTATTCAGCACGGCAACACCAACACAACGCCCAATATCATGATTGCGGACTGCGTTGATGAAATAGAGTATAAAACAGGCAAAAGGCAGGACGGTATTGCGTACGCCGGCTACGGTCTGTTTTCCAAAATTGCCTCCGCGTGCACAAAGGGCTTAGGCCCGTGGCTGCTTTACACATGGAGCCAGTACGCGATTTCCACGGATTCCAGCGTTGCATACGCTTCCCAAAGCGATACTACGCTTAACAGGATGCTTATGATTTATACAATTATTCCGGCTATCTTCGTTGTGCTTCAGATGGTTCCCATCTTCTTCTATGACAATGTCGGCAAGAAGAAGGAAATGATCACCCAGGCACTCAAGGAGCGCAGAGCCGCTGCTGCCGCTGAAAACGGCGAGGGCGAATCGGATTCCGAGCCCGCTGCGCTTGCAGAATAAGGGGGGCGCGATATGACTGAAAGCAAAACCAAAAAAGGCTTTAATTACAAACTTTATTCCATTGTTGCCGTATTGCTTGTAGCCGTTATACTTGTTTTGATAACGGTCTACGCCTTCAGGAGCAAGTACATACAGATTGATGCCGAAGAGACGGCACTGACCTATGCGGACTCCGTAATACAGAGCGGGGACGGCTACAGCGCCTACAATTACTCGCTTGCCTCCAAAAGCGAAAAATACGGGGATTTCATACGCATATATTATATGTACCCGCTCATTTACCCCGGCTATGAGCCCGGAATGAGCGACGATGAATTTGATGCCATTAAGGAAAACGGCTACGACACGGATCAATATATGTCTGAAGCAACCGAAAATGACGACGGCACGCTTGCCGGCGAGCTGGCGGACGCCATGTATCCCTATTATGTTGAGCTTGTAAACACATACGGCTGGGACGATTATGATTCCATCTATTCCAATTATTTCGCCCGCCTTGTTGAGGAGCGCAAAGCGATATTCGGCGACGAATACCTTGACGATGATGTAATGTTCACCGCCTTTGAATCAAATGTTTCCACCTACAGCAACGCCGTTACCGGCACCGAAGAGGAGCTTGGCGATGACGATAAAACGGTTGTTCAGGAAAAAACAATCGGCTTGTATCAGGAAATGTACGGTGAGGATTATGTTATAACCACCTCTGCGGTAAGCACCGCGGATATTGAGGATATTGATTCCTATGTTGCGGCGCTTGACGCGGACACGCTTGAAACCTACGGCGTTGACGCGGAGGATATTTCCGCCGTGCAGTGCATAACCGTTGAGGGCGCTCTTGAAGACGGAACCGTGATTGCAAGCATTGATGTTTATGTTGTTCAGATCGGCAACACATGGTATGTGGACAATACCACGACGGTAACAAATTCCGTATATACCGAGCTTCTTTCCGGCATAACCGCCTGAGAGGCCGACGGTTAATCACAACCCATAAATCAAAAGCCGGCAGCTCCCGCGCGCCGAAATCATGCGCGGCTGCCGGTTTTTTTGTTTAATATATACAAATTCGGCGTATAAATTTCTTGATATTATCATATTGAATTCACGCATAATAATATAGTAAACTAATCTAAAAGGGGTTGATCTTACGGAAAACAATATCATCATCACCTCCGCGCACAGCAGGAATGTGTTTATCCGCGTTACGCAGGGGCATTTTGTTACAGAAAACGCGCATATAAATTATTATGTGGGCACCTCCGATATAAAGCACAATCATTCCGTTGCGGTTGACGCCGCCATGCTTATGGCGCAGTATTACATTGAACGCGATATAGCTGTAGACACCGTGCTGTGCCTCTATGAAACACAGGCTCTGGGCGCTTATATTGCCCACGAGCTTTCAAGGCCGTGCATGATGCAGCCGAATCCGTGCGGCGAGATCTATGTTTTGGGACCTGAATACGACGCGGCGGGAAATATGATATTCCGTGAAAATCTGCGGCGCATGATATACGGCAAAAAGGTGCTTGTGCTCATCTCCTGCATAACAAGCGGCAAAACCGTTCAGCGCGCCGTTGAATGTGTAAAGTATTACGGAGGCACCGCCGTCGGAATCACTGCCGCCTTCAGCGCGGCAAAAAGCATCTGCGGAATTGAAGTCAACGCGCTGTTTACGCAGGACGACCTGCCGGAGTACCGTGTTTACGGCAAGCATGAATGCCCGATGTGCAGGCAGGGCGTACCCGTTAAGGGAATTGCCAACGGGCACGGCTATTCCACCCTGCCGTAAAAGTCAAAATATGGCGCTTGACTTTTTAAATCTTTATGCTATAATTGTTTTTGCCGAAAGGTTTGGTAAATTTAATATTACCCATAAAAGACTGTGATGCGGAAAAAGACCGTTATTGGAAGTTCAGAGAGCCGGCGGGCGGTGAAAGCCGGTACGGAAATTTCGGTGCATAGCTCTCCGCGGAGTTGCCGCCCTGAAAACTCAGGATAGGGGCGGACGCGCAACGGCGTTAAGCGTTAAGGCATTAATGGATGCTAAAGGGCGGAGCTTCCGCCGAAGTAGGGTGGTACCGTGTAGAATATTCTGCGCCCCTATATTGAATGGGGCGTATTTTTTATGCCCTTCCTATTTTTGATTGTGAAAGGAGTTTTAATTATGCTGAAAGGTTTCAAGAAGTACATTCCCTTCAAGCCGATCAACATTCCGGACAGAACCTGGCCGGACAAAACAATTACCAAAGCCCCCGTCTGGTGCTCTGTTGATTTGAGAGACGGAAACCAGGCGCTTGTTGACCCGATGAACCTTGAGGAAAAGCTGGAGCTTTTCAAAACGCTTGTGGATATCGGGTTTAAGGAGATTGAAGTGGGCTTCCCCTCCGCCTCCGAAACGGAATACGAGATCCTGCGCACGCTTATAGAGGGCAATTATATTCCCGATGATGTTACGATTCAGGTGCTTGTGCAGGCGCGCCCGCACCTTATAAAAAAGACATTTGAGGCGATTGACGGGGCAAAAAATGTTATCGTCCATTTTTACAACTCCACCTCAACCCTGCAAAGGAAGGTTGTTTTCAGAACCGATATGCAGGGCGTTATAGATATTGCCGTTGAGGGCGCCAAGCTCATAAAGGCGCTCACAGATGAGGAGTTAAAAAAATACCCGGATATGAATATCCGTTACGAATATTCGCCGGAATCCTTTACCGGAACGGAGATAGACAATTCCGTATGGATATGCAACGAGGTTATGAAGGTGATGGAGGCAACGCCCGACAACCCCATAATCCTCAATCTGCCGTCCACCGTGGAATGCTCAACGCCGAACGGCTACGCGGATCAGATAGAGTATTTCTGCCGCCATATCGAAAACAGGGACGCGTGTATCATCTCTCTTCACCCGCACAATGACCGCGGCGAGGGCATTGCCGCAACGGAGCTTGCCCTTATGGCGGGCGCGGACAGAGTGGAAGGCACGCTGTTCGGCAACGGAGAGCGCACGGGAAATGTGGACATCGTTACGCTTGCGCTCAATATGTGGACGCAGGGCGTTGACCCGCAGCTTGATTTCCACAATATAAACAAGATAAAAGAGGTTTACGAGCGCACCACAAAAATGAAGGTGCCCCCGCGCCAGCCGTATGCCGGCGAGCTTGTATTCACCGCCTTTTCCGGCTCCCACCAGGACGCCATCAACAAGGGCAAGCTTTATATGGAGGAAACCCATTCCGATTATTGGGAGGTGCCGTATCTGCCGATAGACCCTGCCGATGTGGGCAGGGAATATGAGCCCGTTATAAGAATCAATTCCCAAAGCGGCAAGGGCGGCGCGGCATTCATCCTTTCCACCGATTACGGCATAAAAATGCCCAAGGCCATGCACACGGAATTCGGCGCAATCGTTAAACACGCCTGCGACGAAAAGGGCAAGGAGCTCAAGCCCGACGAGGTGTTTGACCTGTTCCAAAAGGAATACAGAAATGTTGTTGGCCCTTACAGGATCATGAACCACAAAACCTATGAGGAAAAAGAGGAAAACGAATACCTTACCAGAGTCCATTTTGAGGGAGAGATAAAGGTAAGGGGCGGAAATCTTGTTAAAGTCAACGGCGGCGGAAGCGGCCCGATTGAAGCGTTTTTCAACGCCCTTAACCAGATCGGCATTACCGGATACAAATTTGTGGATTACAGCGAGCACGCCATTTCAGTCGGCGAGGATTCAAAAGCCATCTCCTATATCCACCTTAAGAATCCGCAGGGCAAGGATGTGTTCGGCATAGGCGTTTCGCACAACATCGGCTACGCGTCACTCAAAGGCATTGTCTGCGCGATCAACAGGGATCAGCCCGACTGCGTGCGCGACGATACGATGCCCGGAATTTTTGAGAAATAAGGAGAGAGCAAAATGAAAGAATACAAAATAACCGTGCTTAAGGGCGACGGCATAGGCCCCGAAATCGTGGATGAATGTATCAAGGTGCTGGACAGAGCAGGTGAAAAATTCGGCTTTAAATGCGCTTACGATTACCAGCTGCTCGGCGGCTGCGCAATAGATGAAAAGGGCGTGCCGTATCCAAAGGAGACCGAAGAAGCATGCAAGGCTTCAGACGCCGTTCTGCTCGGCGCCGTAGGCGGCCCTAAGTGGGACAATCAGCCCGGCGGCAACCGCCCGGAGGCGGGCTTGCTTGCCATAAGGGAATCGCTTGGGCTTTTCGCGAACCTGCGCCCGGCAAAGATATTCGCGCCGCTTAAAAGCGCTTCTCCCATAAAAGAGGAGATCATAGGCAGCGGGCTTGATATACTGATTGTGCGCGAGCTCACCGGCGGCATCTATTTCGGCGACCGCGGCACATATGAGGAAAACGGCGTTGAGGGCGCTTACGATACGGAGCGCTATACCGTGCCGGAGATCGAGCGGATCCTGCGCGCCGGCTTTGAATACGCGATGAAGAGAAATAAAAAGCTGACCTGCGTGGACAAGGCAAATGTGCTTGACTCATCAAGGCTCTGGCGCAAGGTGGCAGAAAGAATCAAAGCCGATTATCCGGAGGTTGAGCTGTCTTATATGTATGTGGACAACTGTGCCATGCAGCTTGTGCGCAACCCCGGCCAGTTTGACACCATCGTTACCTCCAATATGTTCGGCGACATTCTTTCCGATGAGGCGTCCATGATCAGCGGCTCCATAGGCATGCTTGCGTCCGCGTCGCTTGCAAAGGGCACCTTCGGACTTTATGAACCCATACACGGCTCCGCGCCCGATATTGCGGGCCAGCAGAAAGCAAACCCGCTTGCCACGATTCTTTCCGGCGCTATGATGCTTCGCTACAGCTTCGGAGAGGGAGAGGCGGCGGACGCTATCGAAAACGCTGTGGACACGGCGCTCACCAAAGCCAGAACGCCCGATATTTTTGAGGACGGCTTTGAAAAGGTCAGCACCTCTGAAATGGGCGATCTTGTTGCTTCCCTGATTTGACAGCAAACTGCATAAAAAA
>CAYOPQ010000070.1:0-7467 GCA_964405895.1 uncultured Bacteroides sp.
CCTGAAGGCTTGAGCTTACTGCTCAAGCTTTTTTCCGTTGACTTGTAATCAAGCAATACGCCGTGACGCAGTATAAAAGAAAAAAATATTTCAATTTAAAATATCGTTATTTAATACTTTTGCAATTTTTGAAATAAAAATGTCAGAATTTGATGTGTGAAAAACATTGACTTCTTGTCAAACCGTGTGTATACTTATCACATAAGATGAAAAGGAGAGGAAATTATGCAAAAAAAGTCAGAGCTTGCGTTAAGGCTGAAGCTGCTCCGCCGTGAAAAGGGCGTTACCTCGCAGCAGGTTGCAGATGCTATAGGCATCAAAAGCGCTACTTACCGCAGGTATGAGATAGATACAAAGCCAAAGGATGAAGTGTATATTTCCCTTGCGGAATATTTTGGCGTAACGGTTGATTATTTGATGAGCGGCAGGGAAAATATGACGCTGCGCGTTGCCGATTCCGGCGCATACCAACCGTCGCTCGCAGAGCTTACGGCGGAAGAGACGGCGCTTGTAAAAAAGCTTCGTACGCTCAGTGAACAGGATTTTAAAGAGGTCCAAAATTTTGTGGATTGGAAATGTATCAGCGCTTCAAACAGCTAATTGATGATTAGACTTGAAATTATATAGGATTATGATATAATGTTATTAACAAATTTTAGGAGGAATTGCTCGTGAAAAAATTATTATCGGTTTTGTTAAGCGTATTGTTCGTTGTTGCTCTGTTTGCCGGCTGTTCGTCCGACAGCAGTACAGACTCCAACGATGCGTCCGTCCAGAAGGTAGCCATATTGCAGTATATGACGCATTCAAGTCTTGATAACTGCACGCAGGGTATTAAAAACGCGCTTGATGAAGCGGGGATTTCTTATGATGTGCAGATCGGCTCAAGCGGCAGCGCGGATGCTGACTGCCAAAGCTATGCGGCTCAGATGGCAGCCGGCGGTTATGATATGATAATCGCTGTTGCAACTCCGGCGGCAGTCGCCGCGTATTCCGCCGTTCAGAGTGCAGGCACAGATATTCCCGTTATTTTCTGCGCCGTATCGGATCCCGTTTCCGCAAGCCTTGTGGAATCCATGGATGCGCCCGGCAACAACTGTACAGGTACTTCCGATTCGTTTGATATAGAGGGTCAGCTTGAGCTCATACAGGCGCTCCAGCCGGATTTAACCAGCCTCGGCGTAATCTATACAACAAGCGAATCCAATTCACTCAGCCAGCTTGCAACGCTTGAGGAGTTGTGCGATTCACTCGGTATAACCGTTGTTGAAAAAGGCATTACAGACGCCTCTGAGCTTGCCTCGGTAGCCGCGTCGCTTGTAACTGAGGTAGACGCCATTACAAATCTTACGGACAACAATGTTGTTGAAAATCTCAGCGTAGTCCTTGAGCAGGCGAATTCTGCCGGCATTCCGGTATACGGCTCTGAGATTGAGCAGGTTAAACTCGGCTGCCTTGCCTCGGCTTCCATAGATTATGTTACCCTCGGCGAGCGTACCGGCCAGATTGCGATTGATGTTCTCGGCGGCGAGTCGGCGTCCACATATCCCGTTGTTACGGTTGAGGACAGCTTCAGCGTCTTGAATACCGATGTAGCGTCTGAGCTCGGCATTACCGTTCCCGATACGCTTTCGGATATTGAAACGGTAACAACTACAACCGAGGACGAATAAGCGAAAGCCTAAATAAGAGATAAAGGTATAAAAGATTTGTCTTAAAACAGCAAATAAGGCAGATACACGGATTTAGCCCCGCCGGGGCGGACCGTGTGTCTGCCTTTTTCTTTTGTTTCATATCACATGCCGGCTTTTTTGAAATGCAGCTCGCGCATGCCTTCCACTTCGTCGCATATGGGCTTGAGGTTACAGGTGCTGCAATCGAATTGAACATTGTTCATAATATGGTTCAGCGTTTCCGTAATGTCGTGGTTTTTCCGCGCCGCCTTTTCAAGCCTTCCGAAATCAACGCTTTGGTCTGTTACAAAAATAATCCGGATTCCCTGAACAGCCCGGTTTTTCGTGTATGCGTTTATGAGCAGGTTACCCACCTTTTCAAAGCTTATTCCGTCGCGCAGGGCGCTTTTGCTGACTCTTACAGCCTCCCTGTGCCCCTGCGTTGAGGTGCGCATCATATATCCTTTCGGAAAGCAGTGGTATTTCACATACTCTATTTTTCTTATCAGGTCATATGTTTTCTGCTCGTCCTCAGCGTCATTTATGCTTATAAGGCATATCCTTGCAAATCTGCAATCGGCGCGTATGCTCGCAAGCTCGCCGCCGTATACGGTTATCCCGCTCTCTATTTCTCTGCCCGTAATCAGATTGAATCCTACTCCGTTAAGCTCAAAAGCCGTGTCCCGCCGCAGAATCACTTCATTTCTGCCCGCGTCCTCCCACGCCTTTTCAGGCGCGCAGGAGTATTCGGCTTTGCGCTTCCCGTCAAGTGTAGCTTGCGTATATTCAATCAGCTCATCAAAGAAATTCATTACAGCCTTTTATCCCTTTTCAGCTTATCGTAGTGCTTCTGCAAAGCAAAATAAACCTTGTTAATAAGCTTCATATCCAGATTGAACCAGTAAACGGTGAAGGTAAGCCCGAACAGCGCCGCCAGCACGGCAATGATTTTTGCTATGAGTTTAAACATAATCATGCACTCCTTAATTTGCTTTCGCAAGCCCTTTTTGTCTTGCGTATTCTGCGGCGCCGAGCGCGCCCATCAGCTGCGGATCGGTCGTAAGCTCAACAACCTTTATTTTCAGCACCTTTTCAATGGCTTTCTTAAGACCTTCATTTTTTGCACAGCCGCCGGTAAGCGTAATGCTGTCCGTAGCTCCGGCTTTCTTAGCCATAACAAAGCACCTTTTTGCAACGGCAAGCTGTATGCCCGCGGCGATCTCATCCATCGGCTTTCCCTCGCCCACGAGTGAGATTACCTCGCTCTCCGCAAAAACCGTGCACTGCGCGGTTATGGGTATCGTGTTTTTAGCGCTCAGCGAAAGCTTTGAAAATTCCGGCAGGCTCATTTCAAAGGCGTTTGCCATCGCCTCATAAAATCTGCCGGTTCCCGCGGCGCATTTATCGTTCATGGCAAAGTTCTTTACGGTTCCGTCCGTATCTATTGAAATGCCCTTAACATCCTGACCGCCTATATCAATGATCGCCTTTACCTGCGGGTTCGTAACATGAACGCCCATTGCGTGGCAGCTTATCTCTGAGATGTTTTCATCGGCAAAGGGCACCTTGTTTCTGCCGTAACCTGTTCCTATAAGATAGGAAAGCTCCTTTGCGCTGCCGAGTCCGTCCACCATGCCTACGGCGTCGTCAAGCGCAATCTCGGCAGACTGCACGGGGTTTATCTTGCTCCTGTTTGTAACAGCGGCGCATATTTTACCGTTTTCATCCAGTATCACGCATTTCGTGTATGTAGAGCCTACATCACATCCGCCAAAGTATTTCATATTTGTTCACACAGCCTTTCTGTTTTTATTCCATTCGTCTTCGCGGTTATTACCAAGCAAGGTCGTCCTCAAAATCAAGCAGGGTAGGGTCAACAGGCTCTTCCTGGAGCACCGTCTGCATATACTTGTTCACCTGATCGCGCATATCGCGGCGGGAGATGGTCCTAGGGTCCATAAGGTCCTGCTTTACCCAAATGAAATGCACATTTCGCTCCCTTGCTTGGTCATCGAATATTCCGTTAAGCCCGTCCATGCCCTTGCAGGAGATCTGGTCGTACATAATCACGGTGTCCGCGTTGTATTCCTCAACAATGCGCCAAAGCTCGTCAACAACATTTCTGTAGCCGCCCTTTGTGTGCTTGCGCATGATGGAACGCTGGTAGGTTCTGGCAAGGTCCTTCAGCGCCTGCTCCTTGTCCGTATCGCTGATCTCAAGGTATGAAATCATTGTTTCCATATCCATAACCACATTGATTCCCCAGCAGTTCTCAAGCCAGTTTGCAAAGCTGGTGTAATAGTTCGCCGGGCAGGACCATACAATGGCGCGGTGCCGCATTTCCTTTGAAACGGGGGTTTTCTTTTCATACGCCTTCATCATGATCCGGTTTACCTTTTCGTCCACCTTAAGGAAACGCTTGTTTGAGCCGCCCGAAAGGTTAAAATAGAAAATTCTGTAAAGCCAGAAGCACGCGCCCGTCATCTGCGGATAATCCGTTTTGTTTACATCCCATTTCTGAAGCTCGTAGTCAAGCTGCTTGTTGTAATCGTGCATGGCGCTGAAAAACGCGTTCCAGTCAAATTTTTCACCGGTCTGCTCCTCAACGAAGGCTATAAGGGATTTTATCTCTTCAACGCCGTATTCCTGAGCGTCCTCCTCCGTGTACCGAAGAGGCACGCCGAAGCAGTGGGACGGCAGCTTAAGCCGCCTGTCAAGGAACGAGGTGTTCATAATAGAACCGTCGCACGGCATATTTGTAGATATCATGCAGCAGCCGATTTTCGGGTAATCATCGTCAATGGCAACGCCTGCCTCCGCGCTCGGAAGGGGGCATACATCGGCGGGCACACCGTAGCTTTCTGTTTCCTCAAGATACGGCGGCGTTATCTGCTGGTCAACCATAGACGCAAGGAAAATCGGCAGCGTCTGAAGCGGTATCGGAATCAGATTCGGAAAGCCCGTAAATACCTCGTTCGGCACAATTTCGTCCATAAGCACAATCTTTTTGGACAATGCATTGTTCGGGCGGAATCTTTCGTCCGCTTTCAGGGAAATATTTATAAGATCCGTTGTGTGCTTGATGATCATGTTGTAATGCAGGTGCGCCATCCTCAGCTGCGGTCCCCTGAGCCCCATGCAGTGGCGGTCAACAAACGCCGGTGCGGAAAGATAAGAGGCAAACCAGCGGTACCTGAAAAGGCCTTTTACGGTCGTTACGGGCGCCTTGCCGACCATAACGATCATATCCTTCCAGTTCACAAGCCAGCGGTAGTAATCGTAAAGCGTATCGCCTGCGCCGCGCCATTCGCGGTGCTTGAGCAGGGCGGTGTGCTCGCGGTATAAATCGCCCAGTCCCTCCGGCTTTTTAAACATATCAACGGCGTAATCCCTTATCCTTTGCGGGGCTGTTTTTATGCTTTTCAGTTTCTTAAGCCTATCCTTCAGCATGCTTTTTTGCCTCCCTTTCCTTCGCAATCTTCTTTATTTCAAGGCTTTCCACAAATGCCTGCACCCGCGTCCTGAGCTGCCCTGAAGAGGAGGCGGTGTACTGCCTGTCTACAGACGCCGAGGGAACGGAGTATTCCTCGTTCATAACATGGGAGGCAAGCGCGCGCTCATATCCCCAGTATTCGCAGAATTTTATCTGCTCGTAAAGCACACCGTCCGCATGGTATTCGTCAACAAGCCTTTTCACCGTGTCGCGCCTGTTCTGCACCTTTTCGTGGCTCATATAGCGCGGACATTGGCTCGTTTCCATATAATGCGTGCATATCTGCGTAAGTATATCTTTTTCTTTATCTATTTTTATTTCCTCTCTGCCGGGAATGGAGCCAAAGCAGTATCTGTCCGCAACCACAAGCGCGCCGCTCTCCTCAATCAGCTTTGTAAATTCCGGGTCGTCCATCTCGGAGCCCACAACAACTATTTTTGCGCGGTAATTCTTCTTTGCGTCAGGCTCCCTTGTTTTCAGCTCCTCCGCCGTTTCCCGCAGCTTGTCCAGTATAAGATATTTGGGGCAGCAGTATGTAATCAGGTTCAGAATATGGTACTCATATCCCGTTATCCTTGGGTTTTCTTCTTTTCTGTATTCGCC
The DNA here is from genome assembly GCA_964405895.1 of uncultured Bacteroides sp. Taxonomy (GTDB): domain Bacteria; phylum Bacillota; class Clostridia; order Oscillospirales; family Acutalibacteraceae; genus Eubacterium_R. The sequence continues at coordinate 5,770 of CAYOPQ010000070.1, forward strand.
TATTTCCGTCATCAGCCGGCAGACCTCGTTGTGCTCCTCAACGGCTTTAAGCATGGCTTCGTCTGAAAAATCAACGCCGTACTTTTCCGTGAGCGGCTTGATGATCTTTTCCTTTGCCTGGTTCACATAATGCTTTATCGTGTGCGGCTCTATTTTAAAAGGCACATCCATAAAGGTAACAAAAAATTTATCGTTGTCAACAAGCCTTAAAAGCTCAAAGTGCTCAAGCGCGCGGTTCATTTCGGAGCAGGTCTCGGAGCCGAGCAGCGCGTCCATAAAATTATATCCGCCCTCTATCGCCCTCTCCAGTATTGCCTTGGAGTATCCGCAAAGGAAGTTGCTCATATAGTAGGTGGCAATGTCAAGCGAGCCCGTCCTCGGCGCGCGCAGCCTTACGGAAAAGCATCCGGGCATGTTCAGCAGCACCTCCGGAATGTGGTAGCAGGTGTAGCCCAGGGCAAGTTTACCGTCCTTCTTGGCTTGCTTTACAAGCTCGTTGTTTGCCTCTTGCAGCAGATTTTCAAATTCATAAAGATATTTAAGGTCTTTCATAATTACTCCTCGGTTAAGCGGTTCAAATTATTCCCATTTTTTCAAGTGCTTCGGCGGCGCCCTTCACGATGTTGGAATCATCCGGCAGCGTGGCAATATTTTTGCCCTCCATGTCATAAACCGCAAGATTCGGATCCGTCATGATATAGGAGAGCACCGGAATGTCGCCCGTGTCAATATATTTTATAACTTCCTCATTGGGCAGGCGGTTTATGATCGCGCCTATTTTTTCATACATAACAAGCTCGTCCGCAACGGATTTTATGGTGCCGATTACATGCGTGCCCTTCTTGCTTGCGTCGCTTATCAGAAAAAGATGCGTCACCTTTTCCATGACCCTGCGGTTTATCTGCTCAATTCCCGCCTCGCCGTCAATAACAACATAGTCAAATTCCTCTGAAAGCAGGCTGATCACCTCTTTAAGATACGAATTTATCTTGCAGTAGCAGCCTGCGCTTTCCGGTCTGCCTACGGCTATAAAGGCAAATCCGTCCGTCTCCGCAAGAGCGTCAAAGATTTTGTAACGCGCGTCGCTCAGCAGCTCAATCGCGGCTTTCGTGTTCCCGTCCTCAACGGTGGAAACGATTTCTTTCCTTATATCGTCAATCGTGGTTTCAACCTCTATCCCCAGTGCCGTGGAAAGCCCAACGGCAGGGTCGGCGTCTATCGCAAGTATTTTTTTATCCGGGTATCTTTCGGTCAGCAGCTTAACCATGGCTGCGGAAACGGATGTTTTTCCTACTCCGCCTTTGCCCGCCACTGCAATAATTTTGGCGTTGCTCTTCAAAACTGTTTTCGCTCCTTCGTTTTACATATATATTACCTTAAATTATAACAAATTTATAGGTTTATTTCAATCCATAATAAACTAAAAACCGCATTTTATTTTGGGTTTCTTGAGTTAGCTTTAAATACTTAAATTTTTTTACATTCCTCGGCTTTTGTCCTAAAAAATAAAAATCCGGCTTCGCGGCGATCCGGAAACGCGGCGCGCGGAAAATTTTTTGCGCCGTTTTCCTTAGGTTTTATCACCTGCTACAAAGTTTTCAGAAAACTAAAAATCCTGTAGCAGTTGTTTTTACATATTCGTTGGTTATATAATAATATTGTCGATAGAAATCGTGCACGGCTGAAAGCAGTAATAAA
>CAYOPQ010000071.1:0-6930 GCA_964405895.1 uncultured Bacteroides sp.
AAAAATAGCCGCTATGTGCTTTTAAAACATAGCGGATATTTTTTAAAATAGCAACCACTTTTCAATATACCTGCGTCCGAGGTTCCCGTTATACGGTTTCCCTCTTTGCAATTTTATAATAGCATATAAACAACAAATTGTCAAGACGAAAAGTAGCCGAACCCAATAACGCATATGCGTTCCGAACGACTTTATCAACAATTCAAGCCGCCGGAAAATTTCCGGCGGCAAACTGTTATTATACTGTTTTTATAATATTTCCAATTCGGAATAAACGCCGTAATGGTCGCTCACATAGCCGTTGGATATGTCGTTCAGCACCGCATACTCAACTGCCTGCAAGCCGTCCGAATAAAAGATAAAGTCTATAGGCTCGTCGCTTTCCTGCTCGCCCCAAGCCTGATAGGTGCCGGTTATCTCGCCGTCCTCAGCGGCGGAAAGCGAATCGTTTAGATATTCGCTCACGGCCGTGTAAGCGCTCGCGCCGCGGACCTGGTTGAAATCGCCCGTAAGGATAACCGCCGCGTCCGTATATTGCGCGGTGAGCGTCTGCATTCTTTCAAGGATAACATCCGCCCCGAATTCCTGTGCCTCTTCGCTGACATGATCAAGATGCGTATTCATGAAAAGGAACTGCGCGGAGGTTTCGTTATCTTCAAGCAGCACCCATGTACATATCCTGTTGCAGCCGGCGCCCTCGTAGCGGCTCTCCTCATCCGGCGTTTCGGAAAGCCAGAAGGTGCCGCTGTCTATAAGCGAATATTTATCCTTGAGCCAAAAGACCGCGTTCATTTCGGATTGCTTTTCATTTTCATCCCCGCCGCGGGCAACGCCGTAAGACGCATACTCCGGCATAAGCGCTTCCAGCTTTTCAAGCCAGTCTGCATTCATTTCCTGCGTGCCGATAAAATCGGGGTAAACCGCGTTCATATAAGCGGCAAATTTCTTTACGCGGGAGGACGAGCCCGTGCCCTTCAGAATATTTCCCCACGGCGCCGCGCAGTTAAAGGTAACCGCGGCAACGCTGTTTTGCGCTGTTCTGGTTATTTCGGCATATTGCAGATCACCGGAGCAGCCCGTGAGGGAAAGCATGATAAACACAGCGGAAAGTAAAACCGCAGCAGCTTTTTTCATTTAGCCGTTCCTCTTTTTCTTTCTCTTTACAAGCGTTACGGTGACAACGGAAGCTACGGCTGCCACAACAACTAAGGCGACTACGCAAGGAATAACAACCCTGAGGACAGGCGGCAGATAGCCGGAAACCTGCTCCGGCAGATTATCGGGAAGCTGGTAGAGCGTGCTTCCGTCGTTGCTGCCGTACGCAATCCTTATAACATTCACGCTGTATTTGCCCGTGGTTACGGTTATTGTATCCCCGTCTACCGTAAGCTCCTCTTCCTGCGGCGCAACATAGTATTCGGAATCTATTTCATTGCAGGCAGATTTGAAGGTGGAGGATATATATTGGTTGGATACATAATTTATATCCCCGAAGCCGCTGAGATTCAAATCTACGCTCTGCTCTTCGCCGCTTGAATTCACAAGCTTAACATATATGACCTGTTCATCCTCGTCCACGGTTACGGACTGCGCCAGCTCCGAAACCGAAATATCCGTTGAAAATTCCGCATCAATATACTTTGTGCCTATATTATTTGAATACAGCATCTGCGTGAAATACGACGGGGTGAGCACAACGCTCTGCGAATCAAACCAAATCATATTTACAGACCAGTTCTGCGAATTCACCTTTGCAAAGGTGGGCGCGTACGCCGTCATGGCAACAATATCGCTGTTTCGCTCAAAGCCGGTCATATACGCCGCCTCTTCAACAGCCTCCAGCATATTGCTCTTGGTTTGTATGGTTCCGATACCGGCGGATGTTGCGGCATATTCGCCTACAAATACCTTCGCGCCGGAACGGTCATAGCTGTCATACCTGTCGTTTATCTCATACATGTAGCTGTCGGTCGTATAGTAATGCTCGTCAACAATGCAGTCTGTATACTCGGAATTAACGATTTCCCAGGCTGTATCAAAATCATCGCCGTCAAGCGTTGTGCCCGAGGTCGTAATAATTGTAATATCGGGATAAACGGCTTTCACCGCTTCGTAAAGCGCCGCGAAATTGCGCCAGAACACCTCGCCCCAGTTTTCATTGCCGAGCTCTAAGTATTTAAGGTTATACGGCTCCTCATGGCCGTTAGCGGCTCTTACCGCACCCCAGTATGTGGTTTCGGCGTCGCCGTTCGCGTATTCTATGAGGTCAAGGATATCCTGAACATACTCGTCCCATTCTTCCGTGCCGGGCGTAAGGGCAATCGTTTCAAGATATTCCTCAAAATCATCCTCGCTTGTATAGCCCAGCGCTTCAACCTCGCTGATGTAGTTTGCAATACCCTCTGTATCGTCCTCGGAATATCCGCGCACATCAATAAGATACTGCGTAAATTCCTCGTCCGTCATAGAAAGTTTTTCAAGCGCGTCAACATTTACATTATATCCGTTGCGCGCCTGGCAGGTAAGCCCTACATTCAGGCACGGGACCGGCTCCGCGCCGAGATCCGCGCACAGATTAAAGTATTCGCCGTAGCCCATTGCGTTTGTGTTGATATAATAATCACCCGCGGAATCGCTGCGCCATACATTATAGCTTTGCTTGCGCTCCTCAAGCGGACCTATTGTTGATTTCCAGTCAAAAAGCTTTTCAAGCGAATCGCCTTCGCAGAAGCAGCCGCCGGGGAACCTGATAAAGGACGGGTTCAGATTTTCAAGCGCTTCAACAAGGTCGGCGCGCAGGGTTGTGTACTGCCATTCCTCCTCGCCGTAGCCGTATGAATCCTGCGGGATCAGCTGAACGAAATCAATGCAGATCGTACCGGTGCCGTTGAACTCAATCGTGAGTCCGCCGTCCTCGGTAGCCGCAGATTCAAGGGTAGCTTCAACCTTGTACCAGCCGTTTCCGGTGTTTGAAATGTCAAGCTGGTAAGCGGTTGTCGGATTTGCGCTGCCGTCAAGGTAAACAAGTACCTCGCCTTCAAAATCAATATTTTTTATGTAGCAGGAAAAATCGTAGGAAAGCCCCTCCGTAAAGCCCATATCGGCAGTTTGCTGTAGCTCCTCGCTGGGATCATAGGTTTGGTAATCCCAAAGCTCTACAGCGCCGAGATTTGTTATGGAGCCCTGCCCGGAAACGGTAAGCTCTTCATAATGCGTGTTGTTTTCGTTCATAGGGTCTTCCGTGGATATCGTATGCTCTATATCTGTAAATACCCAGTAAGACTCGTTGAGTTCTGCGTTTTCCTCATCTGTGTCATTGTATTCAAAGCTGTTGTTGTAAACAAGGTTTGAAACAAGACCGCCGTCAACGGCGTTTGAGATGTCTTCAATAAACAGCCCGTAAAGCGTTTCGGAAACATCGTGTGAAATGTCGTCCGCCGAAATGTCAAGCTGCACGCTTTCGGCTGCATACGCCGGCACCGCGCATGTCATGGCAAGCAACGCCGCCGAAAGCAGCACCAAAAGAACTTTTTTCATAATTTTACCCCCGATTAATTATACATTATTAATTACTCGTAAATTCATGTTACCATATTCCGGATAATATGTAAACAAAAATTCAACAGAAATATGATAATTTGAAAAAATAAGTATTGCAAAATCATTTGAAATGTGCAATAATATCAAAGGCAAAATAAATCGAGGTGTGGCTCAGTTTGGTAGAGCACCACGTTCGGGACGTGGGGGCCGCAGGTTCAAATCCTGTCACCTCGACCACGCCGCCGCGGACTATACAAAGTCCGCGGCGGCTTTTTTTATTTATGAAAGCAGCTGTCTCTCCTCACGCCGTCGCTCCTCCTTTACAAGCTGATTATAATCAAAGGGGTGGGTTAAAAACCACTCATGCTTTTGTATAAGATACAACTGTAAAAGAGGTGCTGATATGAAAAGGACAACGGTAACGGTATCGGACGGCTACAGGGTTTTTGAAGAAAAATTTTTATACGATTTTGACAGCGTTTGTAAAAGCTTAAAAGAAACTGATTTAAAAGAAATAAGCAGCGTTGCGATACGGAACGATAAAATAGAAATTTTAAAAAAGCAATGGTGCTGCCCCGTTTGCGGTAATAAGCAATACATAAAAAGAAAAAGCAAAATTTCAGCCGCTTGTATAGAAGATAAGATCGTTTGCCCGAATTTGTTTTATTTTCCAAATGTTTTGAATGCCGAATGCGGCGAAGGCAAAAAGCCGATTTACATTTGCGAACATTGCGGCAGCGCTGCACATGCCGAAAACAAATTATATAACTTTGCCGTATCCTGCCAAAACATGACGATAAAAACAGAGCTTGAAATCAATGACATAGAAGGCATACTGAACACCGAAATGCTGGACGGCGATATCACGCATTTGATTCATGCCATGCCGGTTTTTGAGTGCCTTTACCTTGATTTAAACGAGGGCGGCGTTACGCTTCAAATTGAAGACGCAAAAGGCGGGATTTTTGCAAAAACGAATGATTTAAATAAAATACAAGCCTTAAAATCAACTTGTTTTTTTGAATTGTTATTCCATTACAGCGCATTGAAAAGCTTAATCATAAAAGCGTTCAGCGAGGTTTGGGCAAACTGTGATTTCCCTTTTACCGCGGAGGATTTAAACCTTGAACTTCTGTTTTGTATTGTTAAATTTATAAATTATCCTTTTTCAGATTTTTATTATTGTGTTCCTTATGACGAAACAAATATAAATTTATTTCCCTCGTTTCAGGATATTTCTAAAAAAATGCACAGATATGACGATTTGCCGGCGCTTTTTTCAAGCAGCGGTCTGCCGAAAGCGAAATCTTTAAAAAGGTATTTGTTTACAAACCCGGAATACTTTTTTTATTTGGAAGAGCTAAAAAAACTGTGGCAGCGCATAAAGGATATAAACCTGTTTATGACTGTTATGAAAAGCAAATGGATTTTTTACTTTCTGTCTCAAATTCATACTTACGGCAAAGCGTTTGCATATTTTGACGCTTTTATAAAGCATAATTCGGTTAAATCCTTTTGCAATTTTATTGTGCGGCATCCGGAGCGCCTTATATCAAATGCAATAGGTTATTTAAGTATATCAGACGAAAATAAAATGTATTACGAGCCGATATATGTAAACAAAAATTTCAAAAGATATAATGAAAAATTTTTCAATATTCCTATGGCAAGAATGAATGAAAGGATAAAGAGCTGTTCAATTGACGGCTATGATTTTACCGTTTTAAAAAGTAAATGCGAATATTTGCAAACCGGAAAACAACTGGAAAACTGCCTTGTCAGATGGGACTGTACTGATAATCCCGTTGTGGCTGTAAAAAAGAATAATAAAATCGTAGGCGCTGTTGAAATAGGTGAAAACCGAGTCATCCAGGCAAACGGTTATGATAATACGCGTATAGACAACACGGATTTTTATCCTGCATTTTTAAAATTCTGCAAAAAGTACAGATTAAACCCTGTTCCGATTTTCAATATTTAAAATAATGACCTCGCCGTGAATCGGCGGGGTCATTTATTTCTCCGAGAAGATATTTCAGCACGCCGTACCGTATGTGTGGTCCTTCAATCAAATGCCGTTTTCTGTAATTTTATGCAGCTTTTTCCGTTCTTGTAAAACATCTTGACAAGAAACAGGTATTCAGCATAAAATATTTTTGGAAATTTTAAAATTTTTATCACAAAAACGAAAGTTTAAGGGATTTAGTATATATGCTGGCAGTATTTTTAAGTTTGATTGATTCCGAAGCGGACAAGGAAAAGTTTACCGAGCTTTACGATACATATAAAAATCTTCTTTATTGGATTGCACTGCAAAAAACAAACAGTATTGAAGATTCCGAAGAATGTGTGCAGGAAACCTTTTTCTATGTTGCAAAGCACTTTGAAAAAATAGGCGATGTAAAATCAAAAAGGACCAAGGCTTATTTATCCGCAATTGTTACCGGCTTTGCGATAGACATATATAACAATTCTGAAAAGGCAGCCGCCGTCTCGCTTGACGAGGATGATTCGATAGAATTGCAATATTATGAGGACTTTGAAAAAGCCGAGCTGCTCAGCGCTTTTGACGGTGTTTTAGATGAGGAGAGCAAAATATATTTTTACTTGAAGTATCTGTACAATTACAAAAGCGGCGAAATAGCGGAAATTTACGGGGTAAAGGACGCCTATGTCCGCAAAAAGCAGCAATACGCAAGGGAAAAGCTCAGGAAGCATCTTGAAGAAAGGAAATGGGAAAGTGAGTAAGTTTGAAGAGGTATGCCTGCTCTCGTGCGAAAAATGGATTGATTCTTTCCCTGAAGATATACCAAAGCATGATTTCGGCGAAAAGCACAAAAAAAGAATGGAACAGCTTTTGGCGTACCAGCCCAAAGGAAGCAAGCGCCGAATATCCGGGAAATTCATCAAGTTTATAATTATAGCGGCAATCATAGCGGCGATTGCGGCAACCGCCCTTGCCAATCCCGTCAGCAGGAAATATATTATAGAAAGATTTTCAAATCATTCTGAATATAATGTAATCGATACGAAAAACGCAGAAAAAGTAAAATCATTAGAATTAAATTATATTCCCGAAAGGTTTGAAAAAACCGAAGATGACGGGTTCATTCGTCTATATGAAAACGGCGACAAATATTTTATTGTTGAAAAAATGGAACTAAGCGCTACAATCGGTTATGATACTGAATTTTATGAACCGGAAGCATTAACAATAAACGGTGCTGACGCTGCATATTACCAATCAACAGAAAGTTTAAGCGGAATCATATTTAACAACGGTAATTATATTTTCCTGATAGAGGGCAATATCGGAAAAGAAGAACTTGTAAAAATCGCACAAAATGTTGAATAATGATTTGTAAAAGGAGCTGAATTTTCAGCTTCTTT
>CAYOPQ010000072.1:0-6898 GCA_964405895.1 uncultured Bacteroides sp.
TTTTACGGCGCTTTTTTATTGATTTAATTTCTCTTTAATGCTATACTGCATTTATAAAATGAAAGCGGTGATTATTATTTCATACGATTTGCTTTTCAGCCCCATGAAAATCGGCAATGTTGAAATCAAAAACAGGATTGTCATGGCGCCCATGCTAATGGGGTTCGGTACCTTCAGCGGCGACGCTACCGAGCAGATGATAAATTACTACGAGGAAAGGGCAAAGGGCGGCACAGGTCTTATTATTACGGAAATTACAAGAGTCAATGATCTTACCGGCGCGTCGTCCTTCGGTCAGCTATCCGCGTCTAAGGACAGAAATATCCCGTCTATATCCAAGCTTGCCGAACGCATACATAAGCACGGGGCTAAGCTGTTTGTTGAGCTGCATCATCCCGGCAGGCAGAATGTGAGCCTTATGATAAACACGGTGCCTGTTTCGTTTGCCATGGATAAGGTGATGCCCAAAGATTCTTACGCGAAGCTTCTGTACGGCGGTATTGTGCCGGTCGGCAAAAAAATTGCGGAAAAGGATATGTTTTTCAAAACAGTTGCGCCGAGCAAAACAGAGAAAAGCAAATTTGCGGAAAGCCCTAATAAGGCTTTAACCGTAAAGCAGATAAAAAAGATCGTATCTCAGTTCGGGGACGCTGCGCTCAGAGTTAAAAAAGCCGGCTGTGACGGCGTTGAGCTCCATGCGAGCCACGGCTATCTCATTCAGCAGTTTTTATCGCCGGCAACAAATCACAGAACCGACGAATACGGCGGCTCTCTTGAAAACCGTATGAGATTTTTAAATGAAATTATTGATGATGTTCGTTCAAAATGCGGCAATGATTTTCCTTTAATTGTTCGGCTTACCGTTGACGAGATGTACGACCGGATCGGGCAAAAGCACAAGGGCTACGGACTTGACGAGGGAATTCAAATGGCTAAAATCCTGAACGATAAAGGTATCGACGCCATTGATGTTTCCTCAGGTGCATATGATACATTCAATTACTGGCTTGAACCGGCAACCTTTGAATGCGGCTGGCGTAAAAATCTTGCCGAAGAAATAAAAAAGGTTGTTGATGTCCCTGTTATCGCCGCCAATCTAATCCGCTCGCCGCAGCAGGCTGAACAGCAGCTTGAAGAGGGAATTCAGGATTTTATTTCCCTGGGAAGACCGCATATTGCGGACCCCTATTGGGCAGATAAGGCGCGGAGCGGCAGCGAGAAGTTGATTAAACGCTGCATATGCTGTCTGTACTGCTTTGAAAGCATGATGAACGGTGCCTATAAAGGCACGCACGGCTGCTGTTCGGTAAATCCGTTTATAGGTAAAGAGCCGAAGAAAATCAACAAAAACGGAAACGGTAGGAAGGTACTTATCGTCGGCGCGGGCGTCGCGGGGCTTTGCGCCGCCGAGCTTTTGGCGGACAGAGGCTTTTCTGTTGTTGTGCTTGAAAAGGAAGCGTCTCCGGGCGGTCAGCTCAATCTTGCCGACAAGCCTCCCCACAAGGAAAAGCTTCATTGGTGTATTGAGGATCTGGAGCAAAACTGCTTAAATAAGGGCGTTATTATCAAATACTCCGTAAACGCGGATAAAAGCGTAATAGCTTCTTATTCTCCCGAATATATTATAATTGCCACGGGAGCGACCGCTGTACAGCCCGCGGCTTTTAAAGGAGATCATGTCGTTACAGTAACCGATGTGCTTAACGGCTCCGTAAGCTTTTCGGGCAAAAAGCTTTGCGTGATCGGTTCCGGCATGACCGGGCTTGAAACTTCGGAGCTGCTGATTCAGCAGGGCAACAGCGTTTCTATAGTTGAAATGGAGGATAAGATAGCTCCGGGCGCGTGGTTCCAGCAGGTAGATGACGCTATGCCGAAGCTGGTTGATGCCGATACGAAATTCTATACCTCAACAAAGCTGTTGAAAATTCTTCCTAACGGGATTTCGGTTTTGGATATCAAAAGCGGCAGGGAATATGATATATCCTGTGACGGAGTCGTCCTCTCTCTCGGTGTAAAACCAGATAATTTACTTTACAATGAACTAAAATCAATATATAATAATGTTTACGCGATAGGCGATTGCGTAAAGTCAGGCAGAATTGCCGACGCCACGCGGTCCGCCTTCGACTTAGTTGAATCTCTGTAAGAGGTGTTTTTATGAACGATGATAATATGACGCCGGTTAACGGTAAGCATAATAGAAAGTCAGAAATAATCAATGTGTTCATGCGGCTTGTGCACGGCGCGCTGATCGGTCTCGGCGCCGTTTTGCCGGGTATTTCCGGCGGCGTGCTCTGTGTTGTTTTCGGAGTATATAAGCCCATAATGGAGCTGCTTTCACACCCGTTCAAGGCTATTAAGAAATATGCAAAGCTGCTGATTCCTATCGTTATAGGTATAGGTATAGGGTTCATTGCGATCTCAAAGCTGCTCGGCGTTCTTCTTGAAAAATATCCGGACCCGTCTGTCTGCCTTTTTGTCGGTCTGATAGCCGGAATGATGCCGTCCCTTTTCAGAGAGGCGGGACTCAAGGGAAGAAGCAAGGGCTCTTTCGTTTCGCTTGGTGTTTGCTTTGCCGTGGTTTTGGCTGTTCTGCTTTGCTTAGACGCGGTAAATGTAACTATAGTGCCGAATTTCGGGTGGTATATTTTCTGCGGCTTCTGTATAGCGCTGAGCGTTATTGCTCCGGGCATGAGCTTTTCAACGCTGCTTATGCCGCTGGGGCTTTATGAACCGCTTGTTTCGGGCATCGGCTCTGTTGCCGATATTGTAAACGGTTTTGATCAGGTTCAGTTTGATGTGATCATTCCTGCCGCAATCGGCGCGCTTGTTACGGTTATTCTTCTTGCCAAAGCCATTGATACGCTGATGAACAGGCATTACAGCATTGTTTTTCACGGAATTATCGGCATCGTAATAGCGGCAACGGTCGTTATCATTCCTTTTGACAGCTTTGCTTCAAGCGTGAAGGACGCTGTAATTAATATTGTTTGCATTGCTGCCGGCATTGTGATTGCTTTGGTATTAGATAAATTCAACAGCAAGGTAGATGTGCCCGAAAGCTGATTGTATCCTTTTATAATAATTGAATATCAATAAATTTATCCCGTTTAAGAGGCTTAGCAATATGCCTTTTAACGGGATTTTTTGTTTGCGTATTGACATATACCCTATAAGGGTATATAATTTAAATACCCTTATAGGGTATAAAGGAGGCTTTTATGGATAACTGTAATTGTTCGCATAAAACTAAAGAAAGAAGCGAAGCGGAATATAAATCTTTGATCCATCGTCTTAACCGTATTGAAGGGCAGATAAGAGGAATCAAGCGAATGGTTGAAAGCAACGCGTATTGTACGGATATTATAACACAGGCGGCTGCCGCGTCGTCAGCGCTGAATTCCTTTAACAGAGAGCTGCTTTCCAATCATATCAGAACCTGTGTTGAGCAGGATATAAAAGAGGGCAGGTATGAAACGGTGGACGATTTGATTGCAACGCTTCAGAAATTGCTGAAATAGGGAAGTGAAACAATGACGCATTTTGATGTTACGGGAATGTCCTGCGCCGCATGCTCCGCGAAAATAGAAAAGGCTGTTTCGTCGCTTGACGGTGTGGATTCCTGCTCAGTCAATCTTTTAACCAATTCAATGCTTGTAAGCGGCAGTGCGGCAGAAGAGAAAATAATTAAGGCTGTTGAGGATGCCGGTTACGGCGCTTCGGTCCACGGTGCGGAAAAAGCAGCAAGTGTTAATAATGCTTCGGATCCTCTTGCGGATAAAGAAACGCCCAAATTGGTCAGGCGCCTCATATCAAGCGTGATATTGCTGCTGTTTTTGATGTATGTTGCGATGGGACATATCATGTGGAATTGGCCCGTACCTTCATTTTTAGACGGCAATATCATGGGCATCGCCCTGCTTGAGCTTTTGCTGACGATAGCCGTAATGCTCATCAATAAAAAATTTTTTATAAGCGGATTTAAAGGTCTCTTACACAAAGCGCCGAATATGGATACGCTTGTTGCCCTCGGCAGCGGCGCCGCGTTCGTTTACAGCGTAGTCATCATGTTTATCATGAGCTGGCAAATTGCACAGGGAAATACAGCGGCTGCGCACGAGTATCTTCACGGCAATCTGTATTTTGAATCCGCCGCAATGATCCTTACATTAATCACAGTGGGCAAAACGCTTGAATCCTATTCAAAGGGCAGAACAACGGACGCGCTGAAAAGCCTTATGAAGCTTGCGCCCGATACCGCTGTTGTTGTCAGAAACGGCAAGGAAGTAAAAATTAAAGCCGAAGAGGTTGAAGTGGGGGATATATTTGTTGTAAGGGCGGGAGAGAGTATTCCTGTTGACGGCGTGCTCCTGAAAGGTGAAACAGCCGTAGACGAATCCGCCCTTACGGGCGAAAGCATCCCTGTTGATAAATCCGCGGGGGATAAGGTTTCGGCGGCAACCATTAACCGTTCCGGCTTTATAGAATGCCGTGCGGCTTCGGTAGGGGAGGATACCGCGCTTTCCAAGATCATACAAATGGTTTCTGACGCCGCGGCAACAAAAGCGCCTATTGCAAAGCTGGCAGATAAGGTTTCCGGCATATTTGTTCCGATTGTCATAGTTATAAGCTTGATCACTATGATTGGCTGGATAATTGCCGGAGAGAGCGCCGGATTTGTGCTTTCAAGAAGCATATCGGTTCTTGTAATCAGCTGCCCCTGCGCTCTTGGGCTTGCCACGCCTGTAGCAATCATGGTGGGCAGCGGCAAGGGCGCAAAAAACGGTATCCTTTTTAAAACGGCAGAAAGTCTTGAGATCTGCGGGAAAACGGAGATCATATGCCTTGATAAAACAGGTACGATCACGCAGGGCAATCCTTCCGTTACCGATATCATTTCTTCTGATGAGAAAAAGCTGCTGCAATTTGCCTACGCTCTTGAAAGCAGAAGCGAGCATCCGCTGTCCAAGGCGGTCATCAGCTTTTGCGAGGAGAGGGGAACGGAGCTGCTTGAATGTAATAATATGCAAGCTGTTGCGGGGAACGGCTTATACGGGGAAGTCAACGGAACCGCCGTTTATGCGGGCAATGACAGATATATTTCGGAAATTTGCAGTATTCCCCAAAAATACCTTGACGCTTCTGCCGACCTTGCAAAAAAAGGCAAAACCCCTCTGTTTTTTGCCGCCGGAAATGCGTTTTTGGGGTTGATAGCCGTCGCCGATACCGTTAGGGAATCCAGTAAAATGGCTGTGCAGGATCTTAAAAAGATGGGTATTACACCGGTTATGATAACCGGGGATAATGAAAAGACCGCAAATGCCATAGCGCATGAGGTCGGTATTGATAAAGTCATAGCAAAAGTATTGCCGGACGGAAAAGAGGAAAAGGTCCGCCTGCTGTCCCGGTACGGGAGCATAGCAATGGTCGGGGACGGCATCAATGACGCGCCGGCGCTTACAAGAGCGGACACGGGCATCGCAATAGGCGCCGGTACGGATGTTGCCATTGACGCGGCGGATGTTGTGCTTATGAAAAGCGACCCGCACGACATTCCAAAAGCGATTTCTCTCTCCAGGCGTGTAATAATCAATATTAAAGAAAACCTATTTTGGGCTTTCATTTATAATGTGATCGGCATACCCGTTGCGGCGGGCGTGCTTGAGCCGGCTTTCGGGATAACGCTTAATCCGATGCTTGCGGCAGCGGCAATGAGCCTCTCAAGCTTTTGTGTTGTTATGAATGCGCTCAGGCTTAATCTTATTAATATAGATAAGCCTGTGCATAAGAAAAAAAGAAAAGGAGATATTGATATGAGCATAATCAATGAAAGTAAAAAACAGTATATTGAAATTGAAGGAATGATGTGCGCGCACTGTGAAGCGCATGTAACAAAAGCCCTTGCGGACATCGGGCTTACCGTAAAAGCCGATCATAACGCCGCGAAAGCGTATATTGAAAGCGGCAGTGCCGACGATGAAGCGATTAAAGCCGCTGTGGAGGGCGCGGGGTATAAATTTATTAAAACAGTTAGATAAGCGCATAGACAACAACCGCCTGGTTCAATAGAATCAGGCGGTTGTTTTTGGTCAATTCTTAATGAATTTAGCTAAGGTTTCGGCGAATGGGCAAATTACTGTTCCAATAGAGATTCGAAAAAAGCTTGGATTAAAGTCAGGCGACAAGATCATATTTGTACAAAAGCAAACCGGAGAAATTATAGTTAGTAATGCGTCTTCTGCGGCAATTCAAAAAGCGCAGGAAGCGTTTTCGGGTGCTGCCGAAATCATAGGTGTATCAACTGAAGATGATGTCCAAAAATTGGTAGACGAAATGCGCTATATCAAGAGGTAATGAGATGCGAACGTCTGCATCCGAAAGGAATTGTGGCGCCTTCCGCTCAAGGATGTTTCGAAATTCGGTGATATTGCGGTCACACAAAACAATTTCGTGGTTGTGCGCAACATAGAA
The DNA here is from genome assembly GCA_964405895.1 of uncultured Bacteroides sp. Classification (GTDB taxonomy): domain Bacteria; phylum Bacillota; class Clostridia; order Oscillospirales; family Acutalibacteraceae; genus Eubacterium_R. The sequence goes on from CAYOPQ010000072.1 coordinate 6,472, forward strand.
TAAAGCTGTTGCCGGCTTAGAATTAGGAAATAGTAACGCAGAAAATAATACATTTGTATTAAACATATCAACCGGTTCCGAACAAAAAATATACTTTAATTACTTTTACTCCAGAAAAACTTGTGGTTTCTTCGACATATACGTTATAACAGTTTCGAGTGGTGCTATTATAGCCGACTGCATCAATGGCACTCTGAATACGTTGTTTAATTTGTGTTTCCGTATAAGATGTAGTGATTTGAATAGGAGTCGCCCAATTTGAGTTATATATCGTAGCTTCTGCTATATAAATTGTTCCGTCAATTTTCGCAATCTGTTCCAAAGCATAATTTCTGATTTCGGTTACAGTCATCGCAAATGTATTTGAAGAACTCGAAGAACTGCTCGACCCCGATGATCCACTGGATGATGAACTACTTCCGGACGA
>CAYOPQ010000073.1:0-6876 GCA_964405895.1 uncultured Bacteroides sp.
TGCGCGCCGTAAATGCGGCGCGTGTTTATTTTTTCTGTTTTCGGTCAATATTGATTGCATGAAAAAGATCAAATTCAAGCATTACAATATGACTTTTATTTATCGCCCCGTCATCATACTGTCCGCAATAGCGGTGATTTGCTATATCATCCGCCTGTTTGATTACACGGCTTCGGATAAAATATTTTTTATATCTACCGTTTTATGCTTATCGTTTTATATTATCAAAAGCGTAAGTAAAAAAATTTTTAAGGCAGTTCTGCTTTTGATTGCCGTGTTTTACGCGGCGGCGTATCTTATTATGGGGGATTCCGCCTTTTCCCTGGCTGCCGAAAAATTTTCTTCGTCCGCCGTATCGTTTAATTTTTTTGACTGTATTTTTAATACGGCGGGTATATTTGATTTTGAATCGCTTGTGTTTTTCAGCTCATACGGCGGCGCAAGACTGATTAACGGGAGTCTTGTATGCGGAATCACAAATATCGTTAAGGCAAACGAAGCGTCGGCGCTTGTTACCTATCTGAACGGCAGGATTTTGCTTGTGTTCATAATCATCGGCATTTTGTTGATTGAGAGAAAACATTTTAAGCTTAATCTTCTCATCTGCGCTTTAATGCTGATTTCGGGCAATCCAGCGCCCGCTCTGCTCCTTTTGCTGTTTACCAAGCCGCAGTTATATTTCCTTGCGCTGTTGATTGATTTTATCGGCTGTATAGCCGTATCTATTATAGACATGCAGGGCGCTTTTGTTGTATCGCCGTCCGTATTTGAAATCATATATCATTCCGCAAATCTGATTATGACTTTTGCAGTATCGTTTTTATTCTGCGCCGCCGCATATATCGCCGCGAGTATTGTAGCCGAGCGTAAAAAATGATATAATTTCCTCGGTGATTTTATGGATGTCTTAAATGAGCTTTATAAATATGCGGACGGCGATTATAAGATTTTTCAAAAAAAGCTTATGCCAACCGTTCCGGAGGATAAAATCATAGGTGTGCGTATGCCGAGGCTCAGAGAAATTGCTAAGCGGCTTGACGGCAATGCTTTCGGCTGGGAGTATTATGAGGAGCAAATGCTCCACGGGCTTTATATAGGCTCAAAAAAGCTTGCGCTTGAACAAAGGCTTGAACTGCTTGACGAATTTGTTCCGAGAATAGATAATTGGGCGGTCTGTGACTGCGTATGCTCGTCTTTGAAGTTCATTGATAAGTGCAAGCCGGAATTTCTTGAATATTTGGAGAAATATATGCAGTCAAGCGGTGAGTACGAACTTCGCTTCGCGGCGGTGGTTCTTATGGATTATTATTTGGATGATGCGCATATAGATTTTGTTATTGATTATTTAATAAGCGTCAAAAGTGAATATTATTATGTGAATATGGGTGTTGCCTGGGCGCTCTGCACGGCTTTCTGCAAATATACGAATAAGATTCTTGCGGTGCTGGAAAGCCGCGCGCTCAGCGCTACGGTTCAGAATATGACCGTATCCAAAATCTGCGACAGCCGCAGAATCAGCAGCGAAGCAAAAGAATATCTTAAAACATTAAGAGCCTGAAAAGGCTCTTTCAGCGTGTCAAAAAAGGTATATATTGTATAAAGACTTGCACCCTGACACGCTGATAGGCTGCCGAGAAATCGATTCGGATTTCGCATTTTGCGAGTGGGTGCCGTACAGAGGTACTGCCCCCGAGCAAAAGGCGGGAAGCGCAAAAACCGCACGGCTGTGCGGTTTTTCACTTCATTTACATATTATATAGTTTTAAAATTTGTTTTATTTAAAGCATTCCGCAATAACTGTTATTGTTCTCGTTGAATAAAGACTCTATAACTTCTGCGCGTTCCGGACGACTTTATCGACAGACTGTAAGAGCCTGAAAAGGCTCTTTTTGTATTACTTAAATTACAATTTTGTAATGGAGTATAGCGTATAAATATGTTACTATATATTCGGAGGGATGTATATGGATATTTTTCTTCTTGAGGACGATAACGCAATCGGCATAGCGCTTTCTTATTCGCTTAAGAACGAGGGCTTTGATGTTACGGTTGCCAAAAGCGTTAAGCAGGCGGCAGATATTTTAAAGGCGCATACCTTTTCTCTGTATATTCTTGACCTTACGCTTCCGGACGGCAGCGGATATGATGTGTGCAGAGCAATAAAGGCTCAGGGCGATCTGCCTGTGATTTTTCTGACCGCGTATGACGACGAGGTCAATGTTGTAATGGGTCTTGAGCTTGGTGCGGACGACTATATCACCAAGCCGTTCAGAGTAAAGGAGCTGCTTGCGCGGATTAAAACCGTATTAAGGCGTTACAGCAAAAATAATGCGGACGGTATCGTTACGATTTCAAATATAAAAGTCAATACGAACGAGGCAAAGGTATATAAGGACGGCAGTGAAATTATTTTGACTGCTATGGAATACAGATTGCTGCTGACATTTATCAATAACCGCGGCTTGGTGCTGACGCGGCGGAAGCTGCTGGAAGATATATGGGATATAGCGGGCGATTTTGTGAACGATAATACGCTTACCGTTTATATCAAGCGCTTGAGAGATAAAATAGAGGAGGACCCGGCTAAACCGTCAATCATTAAAACTGTTCGCGGTTTGGGCTATATACTTGAAAAATGAGAAATTCAGAATTTAAAACCATGCTCGGAATATCAGGGGCAATCATTCTTGCCGGATTTATCATATGCCTGTTTATCAATATTGCCTGCGCTTTTATCCTTTTGGCTGCCGCGGCGGGCTCTGCGGCGGTTTTTGCAGTATACACCAATAAGAGATACAGGGATATTGAAAAGCTGAACGACTATATTTCGAGTGTCTGCTCCGGGAATTACGAGCTTGCGGTAGCCGATAACGCCGAGGGCGAGCTTTCCGTATTAAAAAACAATCTTTATAAGGTTATGATTTTACTGCGCACGGCAACCGAGGAAGCAAAAAAGGATAAGCTCTATCTTGCCGATTCGTTAGCCGATATTTCTCACCAGCTTAAAACGCCGCTGACCTCCATGATGATCATTACAGAAGTGCTGCAAAATGAGGAAAACGCGGAAAAAAGAGCGGAATTTGTAAATATCATTGAAGAACAGCTTACAAAGATGAAATGGCTTATCACGACGCTGCTGAAGATCTCAAAAATCGACGCCGGAACAGTGGAGTTCAATATGCAGGAGCTAAGCTGCTCGCAGGTAATAGAAGAAAGCCTCAAGCCGTTTTTGGTGCAGATTGATATTCGCTCTGTAAAGGTCAATAAAAGCATCGAAGACTTTTCGTTTTCGGGCGATGAGAATTGGAGCGTTGAGGCTTTTAAGAATATCATAAAAAACTGCCTTGAACATATCGAGGACGGCGGCGAGCTCGGCATTTTTGCAAAATCAACAAACGTATACAACGAGATAATGATAAGCGACAACGGCTGCGGTATCTCAAAAGAGGATCTGCCGCATATTTTTGAAAGGTTTTACCACGGCAGGAACGCGTCTCAGGAAAGCGTGGGGATAGGTTTGGCACTGTCCAAAGCCGTGTTTACAAAGGAAAATGCGGATATTACCGTAGAAAGCCAAGAGGGGATAGGCACAAAATTTATAATCAGATTTTATAAATTTATTTTGTAATATTACCAAATTGTTATTTTACAGTCACCTTACCGTAAGATTGGGCTGATATTATTTGCTTATCGAAAGGAGATATTTATATGAAAATACTTGAAGTTCAGAATCTGACAAAAACATACGGTACAGGCGATGTTATGGTGCGCGCTCTGGATAATGTGTCCTTTTCCGTAAACAAGGGCGAATTTATTGCCGTTGTAGGGCCGTCCGGCTCCGGAAAATCAACCCTGCTCCATATATTAGGCGGAGTGGACAGCGCCACCTCCGGCTCCGTTATTATTGACCAAACAGATATTTCTTCCCTTGATGAAACCGCGCTTGCAATTTTCAGGCGCCGCCAGATCGGGTTGATCTATCAGTTCTATAATCTTATCCCTATATTGACGGTTGAAGAAAATTTAACGCTTCCGCTTTTGCTGGACGGCAGAAAGCCGGATAAAACAAGGCTCAACGATTTGATCTCCCGTTTGGGACTTTCAAACAGGATTTCACACCTGCCGAACCAGCTTTCGGGCGGTCAGCAGCAAAGAGTGTCTATAGGCAGAGCGCTTATCAATAACCCGGCGCTGCTGCTTGCCGACGAGCCTACGGGTAATCTTGACAGCGAAAACAGCAAGGAAATTATTTCACTGCTCAGAAAATTCAATAAGGAATATAATCAAACGATTATCATGATAACGCACGACGAGCGTATCGCGCTTTCCGCAGACAGGATTATTGCCATTGAGGACGGCAAAATTACAAGAGATGAGGTGAGGATGGGTTGAGTATCATAAATAAGCTTACCTTTGCTCATCTTAAAAGGAACAAGGGAAGAACGCTCGTTACGATTCTCGGTATCGGCGTTTCGGTAGCCATGATAACCGCAGTATTTGTGAGTCTTGCGTCATTTTTTGATTTTTTCGGCGAGGCGCAGCTTTACAGCGACGGGCACTGGGTTGCAAAGGCATACAGCGTTTCGGAAGAAACAGCGGATAAGCTGGCGTCCTCGGACGGCGTTTTAAGAGTCGGCAAGGAAGCCGAGCTCTCGGCGGAGGAAACAGGCTTTAAGATTGACGGCGCGTCCGCGCGGACATCAACGGGCTCTGTCTTAGCCGCCGATACAACTGCGCTTGAGCAGCTTGTAACCTGTACGCTTGACGGCGCGTTGCCCCAGAATAAAAATGAAATACTTGTTGAAGCCGAGTTTATTGAGGATAATGATTTGGATTGGCAGATCGGCGATACGGTAACGATCCCAACCGGAGTACGGTATTATATATATAACGGTGAAACGGAATATATTGTAGGCAATTACATTTCCGGAGAGGTATTTGAGGTCTATAGCACGAATGAATATACGATTGTGGGTATACTGCACGATAATGCACCTACAAACGGCTATCAAATTCTCCGCTTTGCCGAGGAGAGCGAGCTGACGCAGTCCACGGTATATGTGGAACTTGAAGATGTGGGCATGAATTCTTATTCCGAAATCACGCAGATACTTTCAGATTGCGGCTTAACAGTCGGGTCATATGTAATCAATTCAGACTATTTGAGCGCGAATTATTCCTTTGAAACGCAGAATAATACGCTTATGACTATGTTCCCCGTGATTATCATTATACTGATTGTAATCGTTGCAGCGGGCGTGGCGCTTATTTACAACGCCTTCGGTATGTCTCTTTCTGAAAGAGTGCGTTATCTCGGAATGCTGGCTTCCGTGGGCGCAACAAACGCGCAGAAAAAAGCCTCCGTTTATTTTGAAGGCTTTCTGCTTGGATTGATCGGCATACCTCTGGGAATCGGCGCCGGCATACTCGGAATGTATATAACATTTCAAGCCATCAATCCAAAGGTGTATTTGTTCATTAGCGGCGCTTCCGAAAATCTTGAGCTTCGCTTAATCATACCCGTTTGGGCTGTTATCGGAATCATTATCGTTAGCGCGCTGACAATTTTTATATCCGCAAGGGTTCCCGCCAAAAGAGCGGCTGCCGTTACACCCGTTGCGGCAATCAAACAGACGAATGAAATAAAGATTTCCGCCAAAAAGCTGAAATCCTCAAAAATCATAAGGGCGATTTTCGGCTATGAAGGCGAGCTCGCAAATAAAAATTTAAAGCGCAACGGCGGCAAATCAAGAGTCATTACCGCTTCAATAGCGCTGTCTGTCATTTTGTTCCTCAGCGTCAATTCCTTCTGCAACTTGCTTATAGAGGCAAACAATCTTGATGAAACAATGTCTTATCAGCTGTATGTGTATGTGATGGCGGATGATTATGAGGAAATGAAGGAAGAGGTTTCTTTAATTTCCGGCGTGGATGATCTATTCAGTCTGACATCGGTTCTTACGGACCAGACTTCGCTTTTTGACGATCCCTACCTGAATTTTGTGGACGATGAGGATTTTAACGCCCTGTGCGAGAGCAACGGAATTGATTACACCGAATATTACAGCCGGAGCAGTGCGGACGGCAATTCGTTTCAGGTTCTTCTTTTAAATAATGTATCGCATGAAAGCTCTGAAAATCAGGCGTTCAGCGATGATATTTTGGGGCAAAGCGTCACCTATAACGGCAATGTTGAATTGACGATAACCGCTTTGGTGGATTATGACGCGGATAATTATGTATGCAATCTCAACCCCTCGTCTTCAACAAGCCTTTACCTGCCGGAAAGTATGTATGAGCAAATTATGGCTTCTGACGAGTCGGAGGATGAATTCGCAAGAGTTTTCGGCGTTGTTACGGACGATCATGAGCAGGTTGCTTCCGAAATTGAAAAAATAATAGACGAGATGATGCTGACCAATGCAGGCGTTAACGATATTGTTGAATCCTCGCAGACAACGATGGCTTTATTATATGTTATCGAGGTGTTCATTTACGGATTTGTGGCGCTGATAACGCTTATTGCCGTTGCAAATATCATAAATACCGTTTCAACAGGCATTGATTTGAGGCGCAAGGAATTCGCCATGTTTAAATCCATCGGCATAACTCCGGGCGGATTTAAGAAAATGATATGTCTTGAAAGCCTTTTCTACGGCATCAAAGCACTTCTGATCGGAATACCGCTCAGCATATTGCTGACCTATTTTATGTACAGCGCGCTGTCCTCATCCGATTTATCGTTTACAATCAATATATATCTTTATTTGATTGTCATCGCGGCGGTATTCATCATCGTAGGCGCGTCTATGTTCTACGCGTTTTCAAAACTGAGAAAGGATTCAATCGTTGAAACCTTAAAAGAAGATATATGCT
>CAYOPQ010000074.1:0-6610 GCA_964405895.1 uncultured Bacteroides sp.
TATGATATTACCATAGATAATTCATTCACAAATTGGAGTACATCTTACGGTGTGCAGTACCACGGCTTGGGCTTCGGCGCCTACGGGCAGGATATGATTACAAGCGGAAACGACTCCATGTCCGTCCTGTGGAAAGAGGGCGGCGCTGAATTTGTACAAACTACGGACGACTATTATACATATCATAGCGCGCTTATGAAGTACCCAACCACATTCAGTTCTGATAATGATTATATCAATATTCCTGCAAATTCAAGCGGAAATGTGATTATGGGTGAAACCACGGTAACGGTTGCCGATGAGGGCTTCAGAGCCGTTACATTCACCACGCCGGACATCTATGAGCTTGCCTGGGTAAGGGGCGCGAACTCCGGAAATGAAACAAAACAGAGGACAAATACGGATGTGAAGCAGACGGTAACGGTGCTTGATATTTCCGCCCTGTTCACCCTTATAGACGAAGCCACCGCCCTGCGCGATGATTCGCAGAACAACTGGTATGGCTGCTATACGGCGGATTCGTATGCGGCGTTTATCGAGGCGCTTGAAACTGTTTCAACGGGTATAGACTTTACCGGCATGACGAATGACGAAATCCTTGCCGACGCAGAGGATAGGTATGACACGCTGAAAGCCGCTATGGATGCGCTTGAGATCGATCCGGACGGCACCCATTCCTATGAAAAACAGTCGGACAGCGTTGACGCAACCTGCACCGAAGACGGCACCATATATTATCAGTGCGCAATATGCGACTACGAAACAACCGAAACCGAAACCGCGCTGGGTCATGATTATGTATACGCGGGCAACGACGATTACACAACGCATATAATTACCTGCTCAAGATGTAATGATTATGAGAGCACAGGCAGCTGCGTGAATGAGGACGAGGATATTTACTGCGACCTCTGCGGCCAGCAGGTTGTGGAATCCGCGGACTTTACCGAATTTGACGCGGCAAAGGCGGTGCTGGAAGAATTGCTTGCTTCCTCGCTCGCCGGCACAATAAAATTCACCTCCGCCGCGCTTCAGAAGGCGAATACGGATATAGCCGCTATAGACTTCTATAATTACACCGATGCTGAAAAGCTTACGGTATTGAAAACCGCGCAGAACGATGTCGATGCCCAGACAGCGCTGATTATCGCCGCGAAAGAGGCGCTTGAAAAAGGCGTTGCGGACGACAGCGTGTACGAGGCTTACCAGACCATGCTTGCCACCATGAACGCGGACGCCTATGATATTGTTACAATCAAGAGCACCGTGGCAGACATAGAGGTTACAACAACGGTCACGGTCAACGGCACGGAATATACGGGCTATGATTATGATGAGTATTGCTACGCGTTCGGAGAGGCGCTTACGGATAACCGTATTCCGTATACGGTCACTGTTTATGACGCGGACGGCACTGCCTACTACGCGCTCAGGAATGAGGACGGCAGCTTCGGCGGCTACACAACGGACGAAGAAGACGCGGGCGTGTTCTATTACGGAGAGACCCTGACGGTTACGAATCCGGCAGGCGAAGACGAAGAATGCTCCTGGTTCTCCTATAACTACACAACCAGGCTTGATCCGAATGTAAGCTATAAATATCAGTATACGGATACGGAATTCACCTTCACCGTAAGGGGATATACGCAGCTGAAAGCCGAAACGGCGGATTCCGAATCTGAGGATACGGTAAAAATCGTGTTCAAGCTTGCGCTGGACGGCAATGTAACGGGCAAGGTGCTTGATGTTGTTTACGCCGAGGCGGGCGAAACCATCAATATCAGCGATCTTTCCATTCACTATAATATACCGTTCTATAAGATCGTCAATTTCACAGACAGCAGCGGAAACGAGCTCTGCAAATACAGTATGGACGCGTCCTTCACGGCTGACGAAGATATGACGGTGCTTGTAAATCTTGAATCCGTAAGCGCTGATGAGTATTTGATTGTACTTCTTGATGAAAATTATAAATCACTTTACACAACCTATGCGTCCTATAACGAGCTTGTTGAGCTGGATGCAAGCACCGATGTCGACGGGGTGGTTGCCTATGTAAACGCAGAAAACGGTAATCCGCTCTGCTACGGGGAAACCTACAGCTTCTATGCCTGCCGCAGCATCACAATCAAGGCGGTTACTTCAATAGAGCAGACGGCAAGCGTGGATCTTGTGACGCCGATTCTTTCAACGGACGCGGCGGAAACCTCTAAGGTTTATCTGGTAGCCTCGTTCGTACTGCCGGAGGGCTGCACAGCCGTATCGTTCGGCTTCGTGCTTGACAGGCTGGATTCGAATCATTCGGATGTAACGCTTGCGGACCTTGATTCGGAAAATCAGATCTTCAATCTGTCCGCTTCCAAATACACAAACGAAGGTCAGAACGGCAACCAGTTCACGGTCAGCTTCAACCAAAGCGAAAATTATAAGACCGGAACGGTAAGAGCGTATGTGATCTATACGGACGCAGACGGCAATGAGTGCTATGTATATTCAGATGCAATCACGAACGCGTCACTGTACAGCGAATAAGGGAGGAAGGCAAGATGAAATTGATTTACGAAAAACCGGAAATGAAGATTCGCGAATATAAGTTGCCCGCAGACGGCTTGATCACAACATCTCTTGATCCGGACGATTACGATTTGGATAGCGGCATCAAAACCAACTCTATCTTTTCGGATTAACGAAACGCGCATAAAAAGGGCTCCCCTCAAACGGGGAGCCTTTATCTTTTAAAAAGATATAGCTATATGGACAGTCTGATTAAAAAACTCCGCCGCATAAGGCGGAGCTTTCGGCTTTCCGATTCAATCGCATACAAGAACGGGCGGGGAATCCCCGCCCGCTTTTTAGGTCCTCATTTTAACTTGCAGGCTTGCGCGCTATTCGTCCGTATCGCTGTCGTCGCTCTTGTCCTGGTTGTAAATATAATCAATCAGCATTTCCTTGTTTTCGTCCAGGTCAATGTCTATTACGGAAGCGCCGCCGTGTGTGGCGTACGACCATGTGCCGTCAAACGGGCAGGCGGTCTGCTCAAATCCGCCGCTTACGCACGCAAGCGCTGTGAATATCAGCTTGCGCAGCTCGCTCTTGGAAAGGTCTGTTTCAATATACTGCGCAACGCTGCTCGCGGCTTCAAGCGCGTTTACCGGCCCGCCGGATACAACGCCGTTTATAATCGCCTGAATCACCGTCCGCTGGCGCTCCGTTCTGCTCCAGTCCGAATCTATCTTCCTGATACGGCAGTATGCCAGCGCCTGCTCGCCCGTAAGCGTGTATGTACCGGCTTCAAGCGTAACGCCGCCGTATCTGCTCGGGTGGTTTGTAACCTCGGCTGCCTCCGCCTCCGTTACCTCTATCTCAACGCCGCCGATGCTGTCCACCATAACCTCAAACATCTCAAAATCGGCAACGATATAGCCGTCAATCTCAATGCCGAAGTTATATTCTATCGTGTCCACAACGCCGCTGTAGCCGCCGTATGTGCACGCCGCGTTCAGCCTCTGCATCTTGTCCGCAACGGGGATATATACCCATGTGTCCCTCAAAAAGGATGTCAGCTTGATACAGCCGTGCTCCCTGTCAAAGGAGATAAGCATCATCGTGTCGGCACGGCTTGTCTCATCCTGGTCCTCAGAGCGCGCGTCAACGCCCAGCAAAAGGATATTCGTCACCTTAGAGGAGGCGTAAAGCTCGCTTGCGGAAACATACGCGTTGTCTTCCTTATCGTCATAATTGATTTTTGCAAGTATGCTTTCCACCGTTGCCGTGCAGGCTATCGCAATCACCAGCACCACAGCCAAAACGGCAGTCAGGATCTTAGGCGCGCGCGCCTTCTTTTTCTTCTTCTTTTTGCCCTGCTTTGCGCCCGCGCTCTTCTGCGCGGCGGACTGCCTTGCGTTTGTGCCGGCGCTGCCTGAATATCTAAGATCGTTCTGCGCGGGAGCGCCGTAGCTGTTCGTGCCTCTTGTTCTGTTGTATTCGTCTACGGGGTTTATTCCGCCGCCTGCGTCGCTTTGCCTGCTGTTGAAGTTCAGATCAACGCGGGCTTTGCCGTAGTAATCCTCTGCGGGCGGAACGGTTCTGTCTCTCTCATCATCAAAATTCCGGGGGGTCATAAACTGAAATCACCTCTAAACAATATTACAATATTTAATATTTCTTTGCAACACTTTCATAAAATTATTGACACTTGTTAATTTATATTTTACAATATTATATATGGGTCGGTCGGGCAGCCGCGCATGCTTTTTGTATGTGAGGAAAGTCCGAGCAGCGCAGAGCAGGATAACGGCTAACGGCCGCCGGGGGAAACCTCAGGGAAAGTGCAACAGAAATAAACCGCCGTGCAAACGGTAAGGATGGAAAGGCGAGGTAAGAGCTCACCGAGCGGGTGGAGACATCCGCTGCCATGTAAACCCTATCCGCTGCAACACAGACAGGGAAGTTGCTTGCTCGGCACATAATCCCGAAATGTGGCTGGAGCGCGTCAGCAATGGCGCGTCGAGATAGATGGCTGCCGATTACAGAACTCGGCTTACAGACCGGCCCGCTTTTTTGTTTTTTTTTAAGGGAGTAAAAGCTATGCTTGTTAATATGCGTGATCTGCTGGCGGAGGCTCAAAAGGGCAATTATGCCGTGGGCTCCTTTTCAGTGGCAAATATGGAAATGGTGCTCGGCGTGCTTGAAGCCGCGCGGGAGCTCAGCGCTCCGGTGATTCTGCAAATCGCGGAGGTTCGCCTCAAGCAGTCGCCGCTTGAGCTCATAGGGCCTCTTATGGTTGCCGCGGCAAAAGAGGCGAAAACCCCGGTAGCCGTGCATTTTGACCACGGCAAAACCGTGAAGATGATTCAAAAAGCGCTTGATATCGGCTTCACCTCCGTTATGTTTGACGGCAGCCATCTGCCGCTGGAGGAGAATATTGCGCAAACCCAAAATATCGTTTCGCTCGCCCGCGGGTATTCCGCCGCTACAGAGGCTGAAATCGGATGCGTGGGCGGCTCGGAGGACGGCAGTGAGGATATTGCAATCAACTGCACAAAGCCGGAGGACGCCGTCAGGTTCGCCGCCGAAACGGCTGTGGACGCGCTTGCGGTTGCAATCGGCAACGCGCACGGCAATTATAAGTCCGCCCCTAAGCTGCGGTTCGATATTCTGGAGGAATGCGCCCAAAGGGTAAGCGCCCCGCTTGTGCTTCACGGCGGCACGGGTATCAGCCCTGAGGATTTCAGCCGCTGCGCCCGAACGGGTATAAAAAAGATAAATATTGCAACCGCTACATTTGATTCTGTTGAAAATACAGTGCGCCGCTGTTATAATGACAACAGGATTGCCGGCTACTATGACCTTCAGGCGGCAGAGGTGCAGGGCGCTTATGAAAATGCAAAGCGCCACATACTGATTTTCGGTACGGATAATAAGGCGTGAACCGCCGTTTTAAGGAGTAAAATTTATGAAGTATATTGAATTTGACATGCGCAAACCGCTGGATTTCATTCCCGTGGGCAGAATTGCCATTGATTTTAACCCAACAGATATGTATATGCCGCTTTCCGAATCGTCCAATTTCAATAAATATGTAGGCGGTTCTCCTGCAAATATCGCCGTCGGGCTCGCAAGGCTGGGCTGTAAGGTGGGCTTTATCGGCTGTGTTTCCGACGATCAGTTCGGCGATTTTGTTGTGAATTATTTTGATAAAGAGGGTATAGACACAAGCCATGTCACCCGCGCCAAAAACGGCGAAAAGATAGGTCTTACCTTTACGGAGATTCTTTCAAAGGAGGAATCCTCGATTCTTATGTACCGTGACGGCGTTGCGGATTTCTGCCTTGACCCCGCCGATGTGGACGAGGCGTATGTAAGCAGCGCCAAGGCTGTTGTGATAAGCGGCACGGCGCTTGCCGCAAGCCCCAGCAGAGAGGCGTGCTTTAAGGTCATGATGCTTGCCAAAAAGAACAACACCAAAATTATTTTTGATATAGATTACCGTGAATACACCTGGAAATCCAAGGACGAAATTGCCGTTTATTACAGCCTTGCCGCCCAGTATGCGGATGTTATCATGGGCTCCCGTGAGGAATTTGACCTTACGGAGGGCATTATCGGCGCTAAGCCCTCGGATAAGGAATCCGCGCAGTATTGGCAGTCCTTCGGCGCGTCTATCTGCGTAATCAAGCACGGCAAAAAGGGCTCTACCGCCTATACAAACGATGGTAAATATTACACCATAAAGCCGTTCCCGGCAGTTAAGCTCAAGGGCTTCGGCGGGGGAGACGGCTACGGCTCCGCGTTCCTTTACAGCCTGCTTCAGGGCAGGGAGGTTATAGATTGCCTTGAATTCGGCTCCGCCTCTGCCTCCATACTCATTTCCGCGCATAGCTGCTCGGACGCAATGCCGACCGTAAAGCAGATAGAGCTGTTTATTAAGGAAAGCAAGGAAAAATACGGCGAAATGGTTGCCAGAGCATAGTTTATTTCCATTTATCTAACAAAACGAGCACCCTTGATAAAGAGGGTGCTCGCTTTTGTTTATAACGATTTCGGGGCTTGGCTTACTGTTAAAAGAGCTGATTTTTCAAAGCCTTTTCCGATTTGCGCCAAACAAAAA
>CAYOPQ010000075.1:0-6563 GCA_964405895.1 uncultured Bacteroides sp.
TTTATCAGCCGAACACGCCTGTTGAAAGATAGCGGTCGCCCGTATCGGGCAGGAGCACCACAATGCTTTTGCCGGCAAATTCCGGGCGCTTGGATACTTCAACCGCCGCCCACGCCGCGCAGCCGCTTGAGATTCCTACAAGTATGCCCTGCGTTTTCGCTATTTTGCGGCTGTATTCAAATGCCGCCTCGTCCGTGCAGGTCAGCACCTCGTCAAGAATTTCGGTATCAAGCGTTTTCGGCACGAAGCCCGCGCCTATGCCCTGTATTTTATGCGAACCGGCATGACCCTTTGTAATCACCGGTGAGGACGCTGGCTCAACGCCTATGATTTTTATATCGGGCGACTGTTCTTTAAGAAACCTGCCGATTCCGCTTACGGTGCCGCCCGTTCCGATTCCGGCAACAAAGGCGTCTATTTTTCCGTTCATATCCCGCCAAATCTCCGGCGCCGTGGTTTTATAATGCGCCTGCGGGTTAGCCGGGTTTTCAAACTGCCCCGCGATCACGGCTCCCGGTATATCCTCTTTCAGCTCGTCGGCCTTCTTTATTGCGCCGCTCATTCCCTGCGCGCCGTCCGTCAGCACGACCTCCGCCCCGTAGGCGGCAACAAGCTGCCTGCGCTCAACGCTCATGGTTTCCGGCATCGTCAGGATTACCCTGTATCCGCGGGCGGTGCCCACTGCCGCAAGGCCGATTCCCGTATTCCCCGAGGTCGGCTCAATTATCGTTGAACCCGGCTTGATTGCGCCGGATTTTTCCATTTCGTTTATCATATTGAGCGCAACCCTGTCCTTCACAGAGCCGGCGGGATTAAAATATTCAAGCTTTGCCGTTATATCGGCTCCCGCTCCGGCTTCCTTTGCAAACGCGTCAAGGCGCAGCATCGGCGTGCGCCCAATCATCTCGGTCATATCCTTGTATACCATATGGATCACCATAGCCTTTCAGGCTGCAAATATAAATTTAAAAGTTCGCCGTCTTATCGCAGCCTGATAAGGCGGCGGCCGCTTCAAAATCAGTCATAAGGCAAATTTTGAGGGCAATATAATCTTATAATGTGATGTATTACGCATTCCTTTTATTATTATCTGCCGCGCAGCCGATTTTTTTGATAACAAAATTTTTATCTGTTTTTTATTTTCAAAAGCGGCAACCGGTTTATTCCAGATTGCCCGTGAGCAGCATGATTGCCGAAAGCGCGGCAACCGGGGCGGTCTGCGTTCTCAGGATCCGTTTGCCCAGCGTGGCGGCAACCGCTCCGCACTGTTTCAAAAGCTCTATTTCTTCCTTTTCAAAACCGCCCTCAGGGCCTATAAATATCGCGGCGCTCTTTACGCCGCTTTTTATTATACCCGAAAGCGGCGCGCCGCCGCCCTCGTAAAAAGCGATTTTTATCTGTGCGTCACATTGCGCGGCGGCGGTTTTAAGGTCGGTCATCTTTCCGATTCGCGGAATGATTCCGCGCCCGCTTTGCTGCGCCGCCTCAAGCGCAATTCTTTCGTATCTCTGCCGTTTCTTTTCCGCCTGCTTCTCCTGCGGGCGGCTCACGCACCGCTTTGTCATGACCGGGATGATCTCATATACGCCGAGCTCCGTGCATTTTTGGATGATATCCTCAAATTTATCGCCCTTCGGCACGCCCTGATAGAGAGATACTTTTATATCCGCCTCGCTGTCCGAAGCCTGCTTGTAGCAAACGCTGAGCACAACGCCGTCGCGGTTTATTTCGTCTATAATACAGCCGTAATCATTTCCGTCGCCTGTGCAGACGGTTATCATATCGCCCTTTTTCATCCTTAGGCTTTTGGCTATGTGGCGGCTTTGCGCCTCGTTTAAATAAATTTTTTCCGCCATTCCGTCGTAATCGGTAAAAAGTTTTTGCATTATTTCACCGCCTGTAAATGATTGCGCGCCCAGTGAAACAAATACTGCTGCGCGATGCCCTCGTATCCTTCAAAGCATTCGGGCAGACCGTCTGGATAATATTGAAGCACCCGCTTCATCCACACGTCAACGGGGAAGCAGCGTATAAACTGAAAGCCGAAGAGCAGCGCGCAGTTTGCCACCTTTTCGCCCACGCCGTATACGGAGAGCAGGGCTTTTTTTGCGTCCTCAAGCTCCATTGCCTTTATCTGCGCAAGGTTCAGCGCTCCGCTTTCCACATCGTCCGCAAGCCTTTTAACATATTTCGCGCGGTAACCCAAGCCCATGGCCTCAAGCTCTTCCACGCGCAGCGCGCTCAGCGCCGCGCTGGTGGGAAAGGCGTGCCAGCCCGGGCGGATCTCTCTGCCGTATGTATCGGAAAGGCGTTTTATGATGCCCTTTATTCGCTTTATATTGTTTTGCTGGCTGATCACAAAGGAAACAAGCGCCTCCCAGGGCTCCTGGTTTAAAATTCTTATGCCGTAGTATTCGTCTATGGTATCGCGCACAAGCGGGTCCTTTTTAAGCTGCCTGCATATGGCGGCGTAATCGCGGTCAAGGTCAAAATAAGCGCGCCATACCGCGTCAAACTCCTCCTTGGTTGCGCTCAGAATGAAATCGCCGTTTTCTTCCTTTATATTCAGGTATTTTCCGTAAGCTGCGCCGCTCCAGGAACCGTCCGGCTGCTCCTGCCAGCGAAACGCCTCGCCGCAGTCCAGCGTCAGCGGCAGGTTCAGGCACGCAACGCCCTTCAGAACGATGCCGCTTTCCCGCTCTTCAATTATCATTATCTGTATAATTTCCCCTCTTTTTATTCAAAAAAATTATAACATATTATACGCGTTTAAGGAATATCAAAATAGCAAAATAGCTAAAAATTTCTGTAATAATTTGTAACTTTACAATTTGTTGAAAACTCTGTGTAAATTATTGAAAACTATGCCTTTTTTGCTTGTATTTAACTTTTCAACAGTTA
Organism: uncultured Bacteroides sp.; assembly: GCA_964405895.1. Lineage (GTDB taxonomy): Bacteria > Bacillota > Clostridia > Oscillospirales > Acutalibacteraceae > Eubacterium_R. Next base: position 2,902 of record CAYOPQ010000075.1, read on the forward strand.
AAAAACGGCTATACAAGCCGTTTTGGCGCGTGGTTTTTAACATTTTCAACACGGTTTTAAACATTTTTAAATGTAAAAACGGCTATACGGTTTGTTATTTTACCGTTTTGTCAAGATTTTTTTTATTGCATTTTTCACCAAAAATCAATATTCCGAATACTGTATAAATTCAGGTAAAAAGCCCAACACTATCTGTATAAAAAATGAAAGGAAAAAAGAATATGATAAAAGGTACGAACAAGCAGGTGCTTGAGGTTACAAACACTGAAAATCCTTATTTTGAAAAGATTATTTTTTTTGTTAAGCCGGAATATGTGAACGCCGATGGGGAAAAATTAAAAAAAGAAGCCCAGCTTTTTGCAAAAAAGGCAACAAAACCGCCGCGCTCCAGAAAAACAAAAAGGGAGATTCGTTATATATGTATCCAAAGCCTGCTGTGTGTGGGCGCGGGGATCGCCATAACCTTTTTGCTCCATTATTTTACCTGATTTATAATTACGCATTGCGGGAAAGGAAAATTTTAAATGACTGTTTATAAGGCTTTCAGAAACTTTTATATTTTTTTGATATCGCTTGCCGTTGCGCTGGGCGCTGTCGGCGGGGGCGTGCTTGCTTACCGGCTTTGCTATTCCTCCGATGACGCGGAGTATGTGCTTTCAAAATACGGCTCAACGGGCAGCGAGGTTATGGAGATCCAGCAGAAGCTGAAGGACCTCGGCTTTTATACCGGCAGTGTAGACGGCATCTACGGCTCTGAAACGCAGGCGGCGGTGCGCAGCTTCCAGAGCAGCGTGGGCATTACGGCAGACGGTATCGCGGGCTCCACCACACTGCTTTACCTCGGCTTGGATTCGGATGATTCGTCAACGCCGTCCACCCAGTATTCCAGCGCCGATGTGCAGCTGCTTGCCAAGGTTATTTCCGCCGAAGCAAGGGGAGAGAGCTATGAAGGGCAGGTTGCCGTGGGCGCCGTTGTGCTCAACCGCGTGGCGCACCCCTCGTTTCCGGACAGTATAAGCGGCGTGGTATACCAAGCCGGCGCGTTTTCCTGCGTGTATGACAGCAACTGGAACGAACCGGTAGCGGAATCCGCGATGCGCGCGGCGATAGACGCAATCAACGGCTGGGACCCCACGGGCGGCGCGGTTTTCTACTTCAATCCCGATAAAACCGACGATGAATTTATGCACTCCAGACCGGTAATCACCATAATCGGAAACCACAGGTTCTGCAGCTGACGGCTGCTGAAATAAAAGACAGACAGCGGAAAGGCGGCTTTGTCAGCCTTCCGCTGTTTCTTTTTGCCACAACGCGCAGAAGTCCCGCATGGCGGGGGAAAGATACTTGCTTTTGTGGCGTATGATATTGAGCTCTCTTTTTAATTCGGGGTACAGGGCAAGCTCGCAAAGCGCGCCGCTGTTTATCCGCTGTTCGGCAAGCAGAAAGGGGATGATCAGCACGCCTATGCCCGCCTGGGCGGCGTTTAAAAGCGCCTGCGTGCTTGTGCTTTCCAATACGGGCTTTACGCTGATGCCTGCCACGGAAAAAAACGCGTCCGTAACCTCGCGCACCGCGCTGCCCTGTTCGCGCGCCAAATAAGGCTGCCCGGCAAGCAGCTTTGCGGTTACCCGCTTGCAGCCTTCAAGCGGGCTGCCGGGCGCCGCCACGGCGCAGAATCTGTCCGCGGCAAAAGGCTGTGCAATTAAATCGGCGCTCTGCGGCTGTTTTTCCGTAAAGCCCAAATCAATTTCGTTTTTAAGCGCCATTTTTTCCACCTCGTCGGAATTGCAGACCACCGCCCTTACCTTTATTTCGGGGCGGAGCTTTTTAAATTTGTTGATGATATCCGGCAAAAGCACGGCGCCGGCTGTAATATTCGCGCCGATTCTTATTTCCCCGGTCAAATCCGGGCTTTTGAGTTCCCTGCCCGCCTCGTCAAAGGCGTTGCATATTTTCAGCGCGTAGCCGTAAAGGCGTTCCCCGTCCTGCGTGGGGAATATTTTTTTGCCGATTCTGTCAAACAGGCGCGTTTTATAAAATTCCTCAAGCTCCTTTACCGCAAGGCTCACGGAGGGCTGGGCAAGCCTCAGCTCGGCGGCGGCTTTCGTTATTCCCCCGTTTTGATAAACGCTTAAAAATATCCGCATATGGCGCAGCGTCATGTAATTCACCTCTGTTTTTCAGATTGTAAATAAAAATCAAAATTCTTTTTAATAATGAATTTATTATGATAAATATATAATAATACTATTTTACTTATAAATCAACAGGGATTATAATAGAGCGGAAAGGAAGTGCGCCATGGAAACAAAGGAAACGGAAAGCAAAAAGAAAAACATACGCGCCGTTTTGCCGAAGCTGTTTTTTTCAACGCTTTACATAAGCGCGTTCACCTTCGGCGGCGGGTATGTTATCGTTACGCTTTTTAAGAAAAAATTTGTAGATGAATACAAGTGGATAGAAGAAAAGGAAATGCTGGATCTTGTGGCAATCGCGCAGTCCTCGCCCGGCGCCATAGCGGTCAACGGGGCAATCGTTACGGGCTATAAGCTTGCGGGTCTGGCGGGCGCCGCGGTGGCGGCGTTTGCAACCATCATTCCGCCGTTCATCGTAATCTCCGTGCTCTCCGTGATCTACGAGGCGTTCAAGAGCAATGTGATCGTTTCCGCCATGCTCAGCGGAATGCAGGCGGGCGTGGGCGCCGTTATAGCCAGCGTGGTTTATGATATGGCGCTGGATGTTTTTAAGCAGAAAAGCGCGGGCTCGGTGCTTATCATGGCGGGCGCGTTTATCGCCTCCTGCGTTTTTGATGTGAATGTGGTATACATCATCCTTGTATGCGCGGCAATAGGCGTTATAAAGGCGCTTGTGCACCGTAAAAAGGGGAGGCGCGGCAATGATCTATCTTAAATTGTTTTTGAGCTTTCTTCAAATAGGGCTTTTCAGCTTCGGGGGAGGCTACGCCTCGCTGCCCTTGATTCAGGAGCAGGTGGTAAATCAAAACCAGTGGCTCTCCATGAGCGAGTTTACGGACCTCATAACGATTTCGCAAATGACGCCGGGGCCCATCGCTGTAAATTCCGCCACATTTGTGGGCATAAAGATAGCCGGAATCGGCGGCGCGGTGTGCGCAACGGCGGGCTGTATACTGCCAAGCTGTATCATCGTTACGCTTTTGGCTAAGCTTTACTTCAAATACAGAAATTTAACGGTTATGAGCGATGTGCTTTCGGCTCTGCGTCCGGCGGTGGTGGCAATGATCGCGGCTGCAGGCGTGTCCGTGCTTGTTTCCGCCTTTTGGGGAGACAGCATTGTTCTCTCCGCAACGAATTGGGTGCTTGTCGCGGTCTTTGCCGTTTGCTTTGTGCTGCTTCGCAAAACAAAGCTCAACCCGGTTTGGGTAATGGTAATAGCCGGTGTGCTCAATACGGCGTATACCCTCATCTCAAACGCTGTCACGCAGTAAAACTATAAGTTAAGCAATATAATGATGCAAGAGATTATAAATTACTACTGTTTAGAGCATAGATATGCGCCTTTATTTATTTGTCCTGCTTCTGAGCATGAAAAAGAACAAAAAAATATCCGCTATGTGCTTTAAAACATAGCGGATACTTTTTAAAATAGCAACCATTTTTTAGACCATTGCGTTCGAGGTTTCC
>CAYOPQ010000076.1:0-6470 GCA_964405895.1 uncultured Bacteroides sp.
TTTTTCAACATTTTGTGTCAATACTTATTTCAAAAATTTTACCCCAAAAAACTTTCCCTTTTTTACTTGACTTATCGGCAAAGCTTATGTATAATATCAACTGCTGTAAAGATTAATTACTTTACACTTGAACATTGCGGCTGCGGAAAGGGGTTATAGTGTGGCTAAAAATCTTGAAGTTTCTTTTTTGCTTGATTTTTACGGTGAAATGTTGACCAAGAAGCAGCATGATTTTTTAGTTTACTATTATGACGAGGATCTTTCTCTTTCCGAGATAGCCGAAAACGAGGGCATCACGCGCCAAGGGGTCAGGGATTCGATCAAGCGTGCCGAAAACCAGCTTTTCGATATGGAAAACAGGCTCGGACTTGCAAAGCGTTTTACCGAAATGAGAAAAGGCCTTGACGAAATCAATCAGTGCGCGGAGGCTATCAACAGATACAATCTCAGCCACAGCCTTTCAAGAGAGATAAACGATAACATTTCAAAAATAAAGGCTACGGCAGAATATTTATCGCAGTTTTAAAATTTAGGAGTTGATTGCTTTGGCATTTGAGGGCCTTTCAGAAAGGCTTGAGAATTCCTTTAAAAAGCTTCGTGCAAAGGGCAAGCTCACCGAAAGCGATGTCAAAAACGCTATGCGTGAGGTTCGCCTGGCACTGCTTGAGGCGGATGTCAACTATAAGGTTGCAAAGGATTTCACAAATTCCGTTACCGAAAGGGCTATCGGTGAAGATGTTATGGAATCTCTCACCCCCGGCCAAATGGTAATTAAAATAGTTAATGAAGAGCTTACCGAGCTGATGGGGGGCAGTGAAAGCCGCCTTGCGCAGGCAAATCACCCGCCCACCGTCATTATGATGTGCGGTCTCCAGGGCTCAGGTAAAACCACGCACAGCGCAAAGCTGGCGCTGAAGCTGAAAAAAGAGGGTCACAGACCGCTGCTCGTCGCGTGCGATATATACCGCCCGGCGGCTATCAAGCAGCTTCAGGTTGTCGGCGCGCAGGTTGATGTCCCGGTCTTTGAAATGGGGACGGAGGATCCCGTCAAAATAGCCCGTGAGGCAGTTGCGCACGCAAAGGATCACGGTTACGATTATGTGTTCCTTGATACCGCCGGAAGGCTGCATATTGATGAGCAGCTTATGCAGGAGCTGCAAAATATAAGAGGCACGGTTCACCCGCACGAGATATTGCTGGTTATTGACGCTATGACTGGTCAGGACGCGGTCAATGTCGCCAAATCGTTTAATGAGACCCTCGGTATAGACGGCGTTGTTTTAACGAAGCTTGACGGCGACACAAGAGGCGGCGCCGCGCTGTCTGTAAGGGCGGTCACGGGCAAGCCCATAAAATTTGTGGGCACCGGCGAAAAGCTCGGCGATCTTGAAACCTTTTATCCGAACCGCATGGCTTCCCGTATTCTCGGAATGGGCGATGTTCTCTCCTTTATTGAAAGGGCGGAGCAGAGCCTTGACCAGAAAAAGGCGGAAGAGCTTGAAAAGAAGTTAGCGAAAAATAAGTTTGACCTGAATGATCTGCTTGACCAGTTTGACCAGATTTCAAAAATGGGCAGCCTCAAGGATACCATCAAAATGATACCGGGAATAGGCTCAAAGGTAAGGGATGAAGATATAGACGAGCGCGCTTTTGACAGATTCCGCGCCATAATCTATTCCATGACCAAAGAGGAACGCGCCAATCCGGATATCATAAATCCGTCGCGCAAGCGCAGGATAGCGGCAGGCTGCGGAATGAAGGTAGAGGATGTAAATAAGCTGCTGTCGCAGTTTAAGCAGATGAAAAAGATGATGAGTCAGTTCGGCGGCAGAAGCGGCCCGAAGCTGAGTAAAAAAATGCAGCGCCTGATGCGGCAGAACCCCGATATGGCACAGAAAATGATGGGAATGACCGGCGCGGGCAAGAACAATCCGTTTGGATTTTAATTTGTATTAATCCGATTTTATTTCGGTTTAGTAAATAACATTATTTTATATGGAGGAAATAAAAATGGCAGTAAAAATCAGACTTCGCAGAATGGGCGCTAAAAAAGCTCCCTTCTATCGTGTTGTAGTAGCGGATTCAAGGTACCCCAGAGACGGGCGCTTCATTGAGGAAATCGGAACCTACAATACCATGGTTGACCCGGCAGAGATCAGAATTGACGCTGAAAAAGCAAAAAAATGGATCGCAAACGGCGCGCAGCCCACGGATACAGTAAAGAGCATTCTTAAAAAAGAAGGCATTCTTTAATCTTTTAGCTGTAAGGGATTATATGTCGGAGGTGTTTTCTTTGGAAGAATTGTTGGTTGCAATTACCAAAGGTCTTGTGGATAACGCACAAGCCGTTGCCGTTGAGGTCGATGAACCCAACGAGGAGGGCATTATTGTCTATCATCTTCATGTGGCTGAGGAAGATATGGGCAGAGTTATCGGCAAGCAGGGCAGAATCGCAAAGGCAATCAGAGTTGTTATGCGCGCTGCCGCAACAAGGAATAATCAAAAGATTTCTGTAGAAATAGATTGATTTATTTAAAAGCCAAGCCGCTCTTCACGGGCGGCTTTTTCAGACTAAGCTTTTATGTTATCATTTCGGTGGTTCAATGAAACAGTTTCTTGAAATAGGGAAAATAGTGAATACGCACGGCATCAAGGGCGAGCTGCGCCTTCAGCCGTGGTGCGACGGGGTCGGTTTTATAAAGCAGTTCCGAACATTATACCTGGATGAGAACGGCAAAAACGCCGTGGAGCTTTCCGGGGTGCGGGCGCACAAAAACATTGCGGTTATCAAGCTTGCCGGTATAGACAGCATTGACGAGGCGGAAAAGCTTAAAAACCGCGTGCTTTACTGCAACAGAGATGACGCCGAAATCCCGGAGGATTCCAATTATATACAGGATATTATAGGCTGCGTTGTAAAAAACGCCGTCAGCGGTGAGGAATACGGCGCCGTTGCCGATGTGCTCAATTACGGAGCCTCGGATATTCTGGAAATAGATATGAATGGCAAAAAGGGCTATGTTCCCGTCATTGAGGATATTGTAAAAAAAGTTGACTGCGCCGCCGGTTTGATAGAGATCATTCCCATGAAGGGGCTTTTTGATGAGAATTGATATTATGACGCTCTTTCCAGATATGTGCCGCGCGTATCTTTCCGAAAGCATCATCGGCAGGGCACGCGCCTCGGGAAAGGTGCAGATAGAATGTACGGATATCCGCGATTATACGGAGGATAAGCACCGCCGGGTGGACGATACCCCTTACGGCGGCGGAATGGGCATGATCATGCAGGCGCAGCCGATCTATGATTGTTATTGCGATATTTGCAAAAGTTCGGGCGCGGAGCCCCATCTGATCTATATGACCCCGCAGGGCAAGCCCCTTACGCAGCAAAGAGTAAAGGAGCTTGCGGAATTTGAGCATATCGTTTTGCTGTGCGGCCACTATGAGGGCGTTGATGAACGCGTGATAGAAGAGCTTCAGCCGGAGGAAATCTCGGTGGGGGATTATGTGCTCACCGGCGGCGAGCTCCCCGCTCTTATTCTGGCGGACGCTGTATCAAGAATGGTTCCCGGCGTGCTTGCAAGCGAGGACTGCTTTACAGAGGAAAGTCATTATTCGTCCCTGCTGGAATATCCCCAGTATACGCGCCCGTTCGAGTGGAAGGGCAGGCAGGTTCCGCAGGTGCTTGTTACGGGCCACCATGCGAATATTGAGCAGTGGCGCAGGGAGCAGTCGCTGGCAAGAACGGCGGCGCGCAGACCCGATCTGCTCGAAAAAGCGCAGCTTTCGGAGAAGGATATAAAGTTTCTGTCCGATTTAAAATCATAACTAAAAATTATGTGAATTTTGCACAAATCGAGGCACAATATTTTGTGTTTAATTTATCAGTCATACGAACTTTGCCCCAACACATTGACCAAAAGCGTTTTAGTGGTATAATATGTAATGCAATTAAAAGGCAAATCTTTTTAATTCCTGAAATGAGAGGTTTTATTATGTTTGTTAAAGATGTAACGGTTGAAAATCAGGTTGGGCTCCACGCCCGTCCGGCAACATTTTTTATTCAGAAAGCCAATGAATTCAAATCTTCCATATGGGTTGAAAAAGAAGAAAGAAGAGTGAATGCAAAATCTCTGCTCGGCGTTCTTTCACTCGGCATTATGGGCGGTACGGATATTCGCATTATCGCGGATGGCTCGGATGAGGAAGAGGCTGTTGAAGGCCTTGTATCCCTTGTTAAGAGCGGCTTTACGGAGTAAATATACAACTTGTCGGCACGGCGCGTCAGCGCCGTGTTTTTTTTATCTTTACGCGCGCTGATATTTGTGCTAAAATATTTGCGCTAAAAGGATTGTCGGGTGAAACGGATGACGGAAAAGGAACTTCGCAAAAAAGCAATGGCGCTACCGCAGCAGCCGGGCGTCTATATCATGAAAAACAAGGATAAAAAAATAATATATATCGGCAAGGCGAAAAAGCTTAAAAACCGTGTGTCCTCATATTTCGGCTCTCATTCCAACCATTCGCTCAAGGTCATCCGAATGGTTGAAAATGTTGATGATTTTGATTATATACTTGTTGATACCGAGTTTGAGGCGCTTGTGCTGGAGTGTTCTCTCATAAAGCAGCATATGCCGAAATATAATATCCTGCTCAAAGACGATAAGGGTTATAATTATATTAAAATCACCAAAGGCGAATTTCCCAGAATATCAGAATGTAAGCGCATGGAGGATGACGGCGCGTCGTATTTAGGCCCGTATATTTCGGGCTTTTCCGTCAAGCAGGCGGTGGAGGAAACGCTCAAGATATTCAAGCTTCCGCGCTGTAATAAAAGATTCCCTCAGGATTACGGCAAATCGCGCCCCTGCCTGAACGGGTTTATGGGGCTTTGCTGCGCGCCGTGCGCCGGCAGGATCACAAAGGAAGAATATCAGAAAACGGCGGAGGACGCCGTCGCTTTTCTCAAGGGCGGCAGTAAGGCGTCCGTTAAAGCCATGACCTCTCAGATGAATTCGCTTGCCGAGGAAATGAAATTTGAGGAGGCGGCAAAGCTCAGAGACAGGATACGCGCCATCAAAAATTTGGAGGAAAGGCAGAAGGTCGTTTCCATAAATGTTCCGGAAGAGGATGTTTTCGCCCTTGTGAACGGCAAGAAAAAAGCCTGCTTTGAGGTCATAAGGTTCAAAAACGGCAGGCTCAGCGATACGGAATACTGGCTTATTGACTCGCAGGAGGATACCGAAAGCGCCCGCTTTGAGCTGATAGAGCGCTATTATTCCATGCGCGGCGATATTCCGTCCCGCATTGCGGTGGACGGCGGTATTGAGGATGAGGCGCTTTTGCGCCGCTTTCTTGAAAAGCAGCGCGGCAAAAAAGTGGAGTTTATACATCCGCAAAGGGGCGAGCACCTGTCCATACTCAATATGTGCATAAAAAATGCGAACGAGCATCTTGCGCAAAATGAGGGCAGGCTCGGCCGTGAATTCGCGGCGCTTGAGGAGCTTGCGCAGCTGCTCGGCTTGCCGAAGCCGCCCGAATATATTGAAAGCTACGATATTTCCCATACCTTCGGCGCGGACAATGTTGCCGGCATGGTGGTTTTCCATAACGGCAGGCCTTTAAAATCAGCATATAAACGCTTTTCCGTAAAAGGCTTTGACGGCCAGAACGATGTGGGCTCCATGAACGAGGTGCTGACGCGCCGCTTCGAGCATTATTATAACGATGAGGACGGCAGCACCTTCAAAATACTGCCCGACCTTATCTTGCTTGACGGCGGGCAGCCGCAGGTAAACGCCGTTTTGCCCGTAATCAAAAAAATGAAGCTTTCCGTTCCGGTTTTCGGCATGGTGAAGGACAATAAGCACCGCACGCGCGCCATTGCGTTCGGGGGCGGGGAGATAGAGATAAATTCTCACCGCGCGGCGTTCACGCTTGTTTCAAATATCCAGGAAGAGGTTCACCGCTTTGCGATTACCTATCATCATAAAAAGCACACAAAGACCGCATTTTCGTCCGGACTTATGCAGATAGAGGGAATCGGAGAAAAAAAGGCAAAGGCGCTGTTAAAGCACTTTAAAACCATATCGTCAATTAAAGAGCAAACGCCCGAAACGCTTGCCGAGTGCCCGTCAATCGGCAAAAAAGACGCAAAAAGTATATACGATTTTTATCATAAATTGTAAAAATAATATTTCTTAGCTTGACTATGGCAATTTGGGACTGTATAATGTTAAGTGTATAAATTTCGGCAGGCGCTTTTTGCCCGTGCCGTTTCGGCAGTGATCGTTTATGATGCGTGTAATAACAGGCAGCGCAAAGGGAAGGCGGCTTGAAACCTTGCCGGGAAACGCTGTTACAAGACCAACGGCGGAAAATGTTAAGGAAGCGCTTTTCAGTATGCTCCAGTTTGATATTGAAGGCAAAAGGGTGCTTGATCTTTTTGCAGGGTCGGGTCAGCTCGG
>CAYOPQ010000077.1:0-6446 GCA_964405895.1 uncultured Bacteroides sp.
AAACCGCACAGCCGTGCGGTTTTTTTATATTTTCCGATTGCTTTTTCGGCAGTCTGCCGTCACGCGTTCTTGCGCGCCTTGATTGCCTCTGTGATGAGCGGCACAATCTTATTAAGATCGCCCACTATGCCGTAATCGGCAACATCAAAAATCGGCGCGGATTCATCTTTGTTTATCGCAATGATAAGATCGGCTTCCTCCATGCCCGCGGTGTGCTGGATAGCGCCGCTGATGCCTATGGCGAAATATACATTCGGACGAACGGTCTTGCCCGTTTGACCTACCTGAAGATCCTTAGGCAGCCAGCCGTTGTCCACAACGGCTCTTGAGCAGGAAACCGTGCCGCCGATTGCCTGAGCAAGGTCTTCAAGCAGTTTAAAGTTTTCTTTGCTGCCTACGCCTCTGCCGCCGGAAACCAGGATTTTCGCGTCCTGAATATCGGCAACCTCTGCCACTTCCTTAACGACATCAAGAATTTCAACAAAGCAGTTGTTTTCCTGAATTTGGGCGGCGAATTCAATAACCTCCGCCTCGGCGCCCTCAACAGGCTCGATTTTCTGCATAACGCCCGGGCGAACGGTTGCCATCTGCGGACGATTGTCCGGGCAGGCGATCGTGGCAATGGTATTTCCGCCGAACGCGGGACGGGTCATAAGAAGCTGATTGTGCTTCTGCTCCTTGCCCGGCAGGGGATTGAGCGGGAAATCGCCTATTTCAAGCTTTGTGCAGTCCGCAGTTAAGCCGGTGCCGACTCTTGCCGATACGCGGGGGCCGAGATCGCGGCCGATAGCCGTTGCGCCCACAAGCATGATTTCCGGCTTATATTCCTGAATAACGGCTGCAAGCGCCTGCGTGTACGGCTCCGTTCTGTAAATTTCAAGAACCGGGTCGTCAACAACGATAACTCTGTCCGCGCCGTACTTTGCAAGCTCGGGCGCAAGACCCTTAACGCCGCTGCCGAGCAGCACAGCCGTAACATTTGTATCCAGATCCGCGGCAAGATCCTTTGCCTTGCCTAAAAGCTCAAAAGCGATAGGGCTGATCTCGCCGTCTACCTGCTGCGCGTAAATAAAAACGCCCTTATATTGTTCAATATTTTCCGTAACCATCTGTTCAGCCCTCCTTAAATGATATGCTTTTCTTCAAGCTTGGCAATGATATAATCTGCGGATTCCTGCGGCGTGTCAAGCTGGATTTTTTCGCCCGCGCCTTTTCTTACCTTGTCGGACGCCTTGGCGATTTTCGTAGGCGAGCCGCTGAGGCCGAGGTTGGAATCATCCACATCCTTAAGATCGCTCCTGCCCCAAACGGTTATATCCTTTTTATAAGCGTCAAAAATACCGCCGGGCGTCATATATCTCGGCTCGTTGAGCTCTGAAAGCGCTGTAATAAGCACCGGAAGCTTTGCCTTGAGCATATGGTATCTGTCGTCAAACTGGCGCTTAACGATAACGCTGTCTCCGTCAAGCTTGATATCCTCCGCATAGGAGATAACGGGAATGCCGAGATGCTCCGCAATCTGGGGGCCGACCTGCGCCGTATCGCCGTCTATAGCCTGGCGGCCGGTGATGATCATATCATAATCTATATTTCTGAGGGCGCCCGCAATTGTCGTTGAGGTTGCCCATGTGTCCGCACCGCCGAGCACTCTGTCCGTAACCAAAACACCGTCGTCGGCGCCCATAGCCATAGCCTCGCGCAGAACTTCCTCCGCCTTAGGCAGACCCATTGTAATTGCCGTAACGTGCGCGCCTGTTTCATCTTTGATGCGCAGCGCGGCTTCAAGACCGGCTTTATCATCCGGATTCATAATAGAGAGCATTGCCGCTCTGTTCAAAGTACCGTCCGGGTTGAACTGAACACCGCCCTTTGTATCCGGCACCTGCTTAATACAAACTACTATATTCATTTCAGACCCTCCTTATTTAAGCAAATTTGCGCTGATGACCATACGCTGAACCTCTGAAGTGCCCTCGTAGATCTCTGTGATCTTGGCGTCGCGCATCATGCGCTCAACCTCATATTCCCTTATATATCCGTAGCCGCCGAAAAGCTGAACAACCTTTGTTGTAACATCCATTGCCGTTTCAGCCGCAAACAGCTTTGCCTGGGCAGCCTCTACCGAATAGGTTTTCTGCGTTGCCTTTGCCATAGCGGCTTTATAAACAAGCATTTTCGCGGCTTCTACCTTTGCCGCCATATCTGCAAGCTGGAACTGTGTGTTTTGGAAAGCGCCGATCGCTCTGCCGAACTGCTTTCTCTCTTTAACATAATCAACAGCTCTGTCCAGCGCGCCCTCTGCAATGCCGAGCGCCTGCGCCGCAATGCCGATACGCCCGCCGTCAAGCGTGTGCATGGCAATGCCGAAGCCCTTGCCCCTTGCGCCGAGCAGGTTGTCCTTCGGGATCCTGCAATCCTGGAAAATAAGCTCATATGTTGAAGAGCCGCGGATACCCATTTTCTTTTCCTTTGTGCCGAAGAGGAAGCCGGGAGCGGTCTTGGGAACGATAAACGCTGAAAAAAGCTTTTTCTTTCTGCCCCTCTTATCCTCAACCACATCTGTTACCGCAATAACGATATAGATATCCGCTTCCTTGCCGTTTGTAATAAAGCACTTTGAGCCGTTGAGCACCCACTCGTCGCCGTCAAGCACGGCTTTTGTCTGCGCGCCCTGGGCGTCTGTGCCGGCGCCGGGCTCCGTAAGCGCGAACGCGCCCAAAAGCTCTCCGCTGGCAAGCGGCTTTAAGAATTTCTGCTTCTGCTCCTCCGTTCCGTAGGTCAGGATCGGGTCGCAGCACAGAGAGGTGTGGGCGGATACGATAACGCTTGTTGTGGCGCACGCCTTTGCAAGCTCCTCCACGCACATAACATAAGTAAGCGCGTCGCAGCCCTGACCGCCGTATTCTTTCGGAACCGGGATACCGAGAAAACCGTTCTTCTGCATCTTCGTTACGGTTTCACGCGGGAACTGTTCCGTTTCATCTGTTTCAACAGCAAGCGGCTTTACTTCGTTTTCAGTGAAATCGGCAAAAAGCTTTCTTGCCATTTCATGCTCTTTGCTTAATGTGAAATCCATTAAAATATCCTCCGTAAGTTTTTTGTGTCATTTATGCTCCGGCGCATAAAATCCGGCGCAAGCCGAATCCGTATGCCCGAACACAACCCAAAGGCTTCCGCCGCTTTACAGGCGAAAGCCTTTTGATTATTGCCGATTACTTGCGGTAATCATAGAAGCCCACGCCGGTCTTGCGGCCGAGCTTGCCCGCGCGAACCATCTTCTTGAGAAGCGTGGCGGGGCGGTATTTGGGATCGCCCGTTTCGCTGTAAATCGTTTCCATAATTGCAAGCACGATATCAAGGCCTACATAGTCGCCGAGCTCAAGCGGGCCCATGGGGTGATTTGCGCCGAGCTTCATAGCCGTATCAATATCCTCCACGCTGGCAATACCCATTTCGTAAACCGTGATGCCCTCGTTGATCAGAGGAATGAGGATCCTGTTTACAACAAAGCCGGGAGCCTCGTTGACCTCAACCGGCGTTTTGCCGATCTCCGCGGCAATGGCTTTGATCTTTTCTACCATTTCCGCAGGGGTGTTCGCGCCCGCGATGACCTCAACAAGCTTCATAACGGGAGCCGGATTAAAGAAGTGCATACCGATAAGCGGTCTGTCAAGCTGCGCGCCGATCTCCGTTATTGAGAGGGAAGAGGTGTTTGTGGCAAACATGCAGTCCGCCTTAACAATATCCTGAAGCTCCTTGAAAGTCTGCTTTTTAACATCCATAACCTCAAGAGCGGCTTCAACAATCAGATCGCAGTCCGCGCAGATCTCTTTGGTGCCCGTTGTGATTTTTGCAAGAACGGCGTCTGCGGCAGCCTGCTCCATTTTGCCTCTTGCGACCCTTTTTTCAAAGCCCTTTGCAATCTTAGCCTTGCCGTTTGCCGCAAGCTCCTCGTTGATATCGCAAAGCGCTACCTCATAGCCGTCTACCTGCGCAAATGCCTGCGCAATGCCGGAACCCATTGTGCCGGCGCCTATAATTCCAACCTTCATTTTAATTCCTCCCCGATTACTTGTTCTTAAAAGGTTCTTTTACTTTTTCTTTATTCCTGTCAAGGAAAAACGCCATTCCGTATTTCTGATCTTCTGTTTCAAAGCAGTCGCCGAACAGCTTTTCCTCGATTTCAATACCGCTGTCAATATCCGTCTGAAGCCCGTCGTTGATGGCTTTTTTGCAGTTCCTTACCGCAATAGGCGCATTTGAAGCGATAATTGAAGCCATTTTCTTCGCCGCGCCCATAAGCTCCTCTGCCGGATAAACAGCGTTGACAAGCCCTATCCGCAGAGCCTCCGGCGCTTTTATATTTCTTGCGGTATAAATAAGCTGCTTCGCCATGCCGACGCCCACGGTACGCGCAAGGCGCTGTGTGCCGCCGAAGCCGGGCGTTATGCCCAAGCCGACCTCCGGCTGACCGAAAGCCGCGTTTTCAGAGCAGATTCTGATATCGCACGCAAGCGATATTTCACATCCGCCGCCGAGCGCGAAGCCGTTTACCGCCGCAATCACGGGAATGGGCAGCGTTTCAAGCTTTCTGAAAACATCATTGCCCTTTTTGCCGAACGCCTCTCCCTCTTCTTTGGTGAGCCCGCTCATTTCAGCGATATCCGCGCCCGCTACAAAAGACCTGTCGCCCGCGCCCGTAAGGATAAGCGCGCGCACGGTATCAAGGTCAACGGCGTCAATCGCCGCGTCGAGCTCATCAAGCACCGCGCTGTTCAGCGCGTTCAGCGCCTTCGGGCGGTTTATGGTGAGCACCGCAACCGCGTTTTCCACTTCATAATTGATAAATTCCATACCTTACTCCTCTTTGTTTATACAAAATCAGTCTCTTTCAACAACCGTTGCGCAGCCCATGCCGCCGCCTATGCAGAGCGTTGCAAGACCCTTCTTCGCGTCTCTTCTTTCCATCTCATGAAGAAGCGTTACAAGAATACGGCAGCCGGAGGCGCCTACGGGGTGGCCGAGCGCAATCGCGCCGCCGTTTACATTGAGCTTGGAGAGATCAAAACCGAGATCCCTGCCCACTGCGATGGACTGCGCGGCAAACGCCTCGTTCGCCTCAATAAGATCCATATCTTCAACCGTCATACCGATTTTCTTCATGAGCTTCTGCGTTGCGGCAACGGGGCCTATACCCATGATGGTGGGGTCAACGCCGGCAAGCGCGCCGCCTACCCATGTTGCCATCGGCTTAACGCCGAGTTCTTTTGCCTTTTCCTCGCTCATAACAACGACCGCGGCAGCGCCGTCATTGATTCCCGAAGAGTTGCCGGCGGTAACTATGCCGTCCTTCTTGAACGCCGGGCGCAGCCTTGCAAGGCTTTCAGCCGTGATTCCGGCTCTCGGGCCCTCGTCGGTGTCAAACACAACGGTCTCTTTCTTTTTCTTGATTTCAACAGGAACAATCTCATCCTTAAATTTGCCCTGCTCAATCGCCTTCTGGCATTTCTGCTGGCTGTCTGCGGCAAATTCGTCAAGCTCCTGCCTGGTGATGCCGTACTTCTCGCAAACATTCTCCGCCGTGATGCCCATATGGTAATCGTTAAAAGCGTCCCAAAGCGCGTCGTTGATCATCGTATCTATTGCCTGGGCGTGACCCATTCTGTAGCCGTAGCGCGCCTGCTTGAGCGCATAGGGCGCCATGCTCATATTTTCCATACCGCCCGCGACTACAATATCCGCGTCTCCGCATTGGATCATCTGCGCGGCAAGATTTACGCAGTTAAGACCCGAGCCGCATACAACATTAACGGTTACGGCGGGAGCCTCTATCGGCAGACCTGCCTTTAAAGAAGCCTGGCGGGCAACATTCTGCCCCTGACCGGCCTGAATGACGCAGCCCATATAAACATGGTCTACCTGCTCTGCCGGAACGCCCGCTCTTTCAAGCGCGTTCTTGATAACGATTGCGCCGAGATCGACTGCGGGCGTGGTGCTCAGAGAGCCGCCCATTGTGCCGATAGCCGTGCGGCAAGCGCCTGCAATTACAACTTTTTTAGACATAATTTTTTACCTCGCTTTTCGTATTTGCGCGCCCGAAACGGGGCGCAGGTTTCAAACCTCGCAATATATAATAATATAGGTTTTTTTGATTGTCAATATTTTAACAAATTTTCGGCAAACATAATAAAATTATCGGAATTTAAGCTGATTTTTCGTGCATTTTTCAGGAGAGCAAAATGTCCGAAAAGCTCGATTTTAAGCCGATTTTACAGCTTTGTGCAGAATTTATCAATCTTTTTTCGGTTTTTGACATACTGATATTTATAATTCCCCGCCCGCATTATACCCGGCGTTTTCGGATGTGATTTGTTAAACCTTGCCGAAGCCCGTTTGCCTTTTAAAAACAGGCAGTAAAAAAGCGGCAGTATATGTACTGCCGCTCA
>CAYOPQ010000078.1:0-6243 GCA_964405895.1 uncultured Bacteroides sp.
TATATCCGTTACCGCAAGCTTTTTGCCGTCAACCCTGAATTTGATTTCAAAGCCCGCGTAGGATAAACCGTAAATCCTGCTTTCGTCCTCCTGATAAGCGGGGCGCGGGTCGTCGGCAAGGACTTTTATAAGCACCGCGCGCTTGCTTTCGGGCAGCTTTTCAAGCAGCTTCGGGTCACAGCTTACCTCCAGCGAATAGTCTTTGCTCCCGTCCGCGAATCCGCCCGCCGCCTGCGGTATGCAGTCGCTGTACGGCACATAGGGCTTTATATCGTATACGGGCGACCCGTCCAGCATATCCGTACCGTCTATGATCAGCGCACATACGCCCTTGTCTTTTCTTATTTCCTTGAGCGCGACGCAGGAAAGCGCCAGGTTGTTCGGCCTAAACGGCGATCTGCTTGCAAAAACGCCTATTCGTTTGTTTCCGCCCAGTCTCGGCGGGCGGACTGTGGCGTGTTTTTTCTTTTGCACATTTTCGGAAAAGCCCCAGATTACCCATATGTGAGAAAATTGCTCGATCCCCTTAAAATATTCGTCGCCGCAAAACGGCTCAAAAAATTCAATCAAGCCGCTGAGCCCCTCAATTCTTCCGCTTTGGCGGGGTATGCCGAATTTTTCGTCAAAATCCGTTTTAATTGTGCCTATAGGTTCAATGTTCATATGAATCACCATTTACGCCTTGTTAAAATCATGCCGCAGGAAAATTTTGAGGGCAAAGTAATCCGAGCGGCGCGCCTTGCGCATTATTCTCCGTAAAGCCGAATAGATGTTATGGATTTTGCCTTCAAAATTATTTTTCCGTCAAACACGGCTTTGCGGGTATATTTAAAATCGTTGTCTGAATCCGTAACGGCAATATCCGCCGTTTTAAATGCCTTGCCGGTTTCAAGCGTCTTGTCACCGCCCTCGTTGACGGCTATTATGGTTTTGCAGCCGTCCGCCGTTTGAAATAAGAATATGTCCGCTCCGTCTTCGTTTTTGCTTTCCCCCAAAACAATGCTGCCCGCGGGCGCGAATTTTGTAAAATGCTTAAAAGCGTAATATCTTTTGCATATTCTGTAATAGGAAAAACCGGAGCTGGCGCTCAACAGACCGTCGCTGTAATCATAACCGTCATTTTTCATATCGGCTGTTTGGTTGACAGCCACCCAAGAGGTCCAGCTTTCGGCGCCGAGGTCGCACAGGTCGCGCCCTATGACTCTTGCCATGATCAGCGCGCCTTCTATGCTGTCTATGTCGTGCAGACAGGGCAATTCGCACCATTCGCTCATGTCAAAACGCATATCCCTGTTTCGGGCAACCGTTTCTTTGTAAAATTTACGGCGCACCGCCGTGTTTTCGTCCGCATGGTACGAATGGAGCGCAAACACGCCCAAATGCTTCATGATAAGACTGTCTGATTTGAACAGGCGAAGGTACTCGCCGGTCAGTCCGTCTATTTCGCCGCTCTCCGGCCCGTAAAGATAAATACCGCGCATGCGGCGTTCCTCAAGCTTTTCTGCAAAAATATGAAAAACCTGCTTTACCTCCTGCGGCTCATAATGGCAGCCCTCCTGCCAAACCGTTTTCCCGCCCCATTTCCACTGCGGCTCGTTTATAGGGCTTATGTATTTTACAGGTATGCCGTCGTCTATAAAATGCTGCGTTATATCCAGAAAATAATCAGCATATTTTTCGTAATTCGCAAGCGGCAGGTTGCAGGTGTGGTGCGTAAGGCTGCCGCTTGCCTGACCGCTTGAGGTCAACGAGTAGTGCGGCGAATTTGCAAACAGTATAACGGTGTTTATTGTGCCGTTTTTCAGGCACTGTTTCATAAAAGAATAGGCGTTCCCGTCGCGCGTAAAATCGTATTTTCCGCCGAATTCCTCTTCGCCCTCATCCGGCACAAAAAAGGATTCGCACCTCCGCCACGGGTTTGAAACACGGCAGTTGTCCGCGTCCCAGCCCGCCCCTAAGTTATATCTGTATATGCTGAGCCCGAGACCGTCCCTGCCGTACAGCAATTCGCTCAATTCTTCTGCCGTTTCTTTTGCGGCAACATTCTGGCTCCACCAGCAGGCGGAGGTCCCGTAGCCTTTTATAATCTGCCGTTTTTCCGTTTTGCTGAAATCGATTTTCATATGGTTCACCGTAACCCTTCGGACTGGAAATGTTAAATTCGCGCATTACTGCCGTCTCAAAGTCAGACATCGGGCGGATTTCGGCGGCAATCATACGGATATTGCGCTTTTGCGCCGCCTTTTCCGCACGGTATATGCTCAGAGCTTTTTAAACATATGTATATGCGGGCAGTTTTCGTCCAGATAGACGCCGCCGCTTGCTGTAAACCCAAGCGACTCGTAAAACCCCGTTGCTCTGCACTGGGCGGAAAGCTCGCAGCTTTCGGCGCCGAAGTCCTTAGCCTTTTCAAGCAGAGCTTTCATGATCCTGCTGCCAACGCCTTTTTTCCGGTATTCCTTTAAAACCGCCATTCTTCCTATATGGTAGCTTTTACCGCCGTTTTCGGTAAACATTCTCGCCGTGCCCGCGGCTTTGCCGTCCATGAAAAGCACGGCGTGCAGGCAGCTGCTGTCTACCTCGTCAAACTCATCATGAAAGCCCTGTTCCTCAATAAAAACGGCTTTCCTGATTTCCCACGCCTCTTGCGGTATTTGCGTAAATAGTTTTATTTCTTCCATTCTTTTGACCTTCCCGAATTATTCAGTATAACTATACCATTATTTTAAGCATCAATCAATAGCCGACATCAACTTGTGTTTTTATTCGTTTTATCTTGCATTTTTATTCGTTTTGTAGTAATATAAATTTAACATTATACATAAAGGAGAAAAAAAGATGAAAAAACTGACTAAGATTATGGCTGTAATTCTTGCCGCAGCGTTTGTTGCAATATCTTTTACAGCATGCTCCTCAGGAAGTTCAACCACTTCAACAGTAAAAGTTATCGACATCAACCTCTCGGACGAGGAATACGCGTTCGGCGTTGATAAGGAGCAGCCGGAGCTTCTGGAAGCTGCAAACGAGCTTATTGCGCAAATTAAGGAAGACGGCACGCTTGATGAGATATGCGAGCATTATTTCGGTGACGGCACGCCGGTGGGCGTAACCTCTGCCGAGCTCGATTCTTCAAAGGATCAGCTTGTTGTTGCCACCAATGCGGAATTTGAGCCCTTTGAGTATAAGGACGGCGATACCTATTACGGTATTGATATGGAAATCGCCCAGCTCCTTGCAGACAGCCTCGGTTTAGAGCTTGTTATTCAGGATATGAATTTTGACGCCGTTGTTCTTTCCGTTCAGCAGCAGCAGTGCGATATCGCTATGGCAGGTCTCACTGTTTCCGAGGAAAGGGCGGAGCAGGTTGATTTCACGGATTCCTATTATGAGGCTTCACAGAAGCTCATCGTTCTCAGCGATGACACCACCTTTGACGATTGTACGGATAAGGAGTCTGTTGAGGCAATCCTCAGCACCTTCGATTCTTCCGTAAAGATCGGCGGTCAGACCGGCACAACGGGTCAGTCTTATGTAGAGGGCGATGAAAGCCTCGGATTTGACGGACTTGAAGCGGAGTTCGTAGGCTATCAGAGCGGCTCCCTTGCGGTAAGCGACCTTATCAACGGCAATGTGAATTATGTCATTATTGACGCGGCGCCCGCGGATGCGATTGTTTCGTCCATAAATTCCGTAAACAGCTGATTTGTATAATCATTTAAACGGCCTCGCCCGTTATTCATACGGGGGAGGCTGTTTTTATAAAGGAAGATCACAATGCAGAATTTCGATAAAAAAATAGATGCTTTTTTAACCACCTTTATAGACAGAGGCGGCTATACGCAGGTGCTTACGGGGTTAAAGAATACTATCCTAATAGCCGTAATCGGTCTTATTATCGGTATCGTGCTCGGCACGCTCATAGCCACGGTAAAGGTAGTGCCCAAAACAAATCCCGTAGTCAAGACGCTTGATAAATTTTGCGGCTTCTATGTTTCTGTTTTCCGCGGTACGCCCATGGTTGTCCAGCTCCTTGTTTTCTATTATGTCATCATGCCCATTTTAGGCATGCACCTGAATTCCGTAACCGTGTCCTGCGTGGTTTTCGGAATGAATTCGGGCGCATATGTTTCAGAGATTATGCGCGCCGGTATTCTCTCCGTTGATCCCGGGCAGATGGAGGGCGGCAGGTCTGTCGGGCTGAGCTACGGCACAACAATGGTAAAAATCATCATACCGCAGGCGGTGAAGAATATTCTACCCACCCTCGGAAATGAATTTATCTCTCTTATAAAGGAAACCTCCGTTGTAAGCTTTGTTGGCGCAATGGATCTTTATGTTGCGTTTAACAGAATAGGCTCCAACAACTATGAGTTTATGGTTCCGTATCTCGTTATGGCGGCTATCTATATCGTGCTTGTTTTGATTATCTCAATGCTCATAAAGCTTATGGAAAGGAGCCTGCGCAAAAGTGATAAAAGTATGTAATCTGGAAAAAAGCTTCGGCGACAATCATGTGCTCAAGGGCATTGATTACGAAATATCGCAGAATGAAAAAATCGTTATTATAGGCCCTTCAGGCTCCGGGAAAAGTACATTTTTAAGGTGTCTGAACCTGCTTGAAACGCCTACAAAGGGTGAAATCTGGTTTGACGGCAAGCTGATAACGGATAAAAAGACCGATATCAACGAGGTCCGCAAGCATATGGGTATGGTGTTCCAGCACTTTAACCTCTTCAATAATAAGACCATTTTGGATAACATCACGCTTGCTCCGATACACCATAAGCTTCTCGGCAAGGAGGAGGCAAAGGAAAAGGCGCTTTCCCTGCTCAGAAGGGTAGGGCTGGAGGATAAGGCGGACGCTTATCCCTCAAGTCTTTCCGGCGGTCAAAAGCAAAGAGCGGCAATCGTCCGTTCTCTCGCGATGAGCCCCAAGGTCATGCTGTTTGACGAGCCGACCTCGGCGCTTGACCCGGAGATGGTCGGAGAGGTGCTCCAGGTTATGAAGGACCTTGCCGACGAGGGTATGACCATGGTTGTCGTCACCCATGAGATGGGCTTTGCGAGGGAAGTGGCGTCAAAGGTGCTGTTCATGGACGACGGTATCATTCAGGAGGAAAATACGCCGTACGAATTTTTTACAAATCCGCAAAATCCGCGCCTTCGCGATTTCCTCTCAAAAGTTCTTTAAAAATACAAACGGCGCAGTCAGGGTCAAACGCCCCGGCTGCGCCGTTCCTTTTTTATACTGCTTTGCCCGCTTCTGCGCCGCATATGCTCTCTTCAAAAAATTCAAGCATCTCGTCTATACATTCCCTTGAATAAGAGGGGGAAGGGTCCAGAACGGAAAATACATGCGGCAGCTTTCTTCCGGTGTATTTCCCCTTGAAATCGTGAAATTTATATTTTACCCCAAGCCCGTCAAGCACCTTTTTCATATGGTAGGCGCCGCTGCGCAGAAAATCACCGGATGAAGTAACGATGTAAAACGGCGGCATGTTCTGAACGCCGATTCTGCCCACATCCATATATTTGTAATATTTGCTCTCTTTAGGTCTGCGCCCTAAAAGCTCCGGCAGGTTTATATTCATAATGGGATTCGGGCTTATAAGGTCCGCGGCGGGTGATACCGCCCCCACAGCCCTGAATTTCAGCAGCGGCTCGCCGATACAAAAATCCTGCCTTAAACGGTATGAGCTTGAAACGGCGGCGGCGCAGAACGCATAGTGCCCGCCTGCCGAATCGCCCGTTAGAAAACAGCGGTCGAGATCCGCGGGCAGATCGCCCGCATTATTATAAATCCATTCAAACGCCGCAAAAATATCCTCTATCTGTTCGTTGAATCTGTATTCTCCGGCAAGGCGGTAATTCAGGTTGAAAACGCAGTATCCGCGCTTTGCTATGGCAAGGCAGTAGTTTTTGTTGATTTCCTTGCTTCCCGCCATCCAGCCGCCGCCGTGTATGTCAATCACAACGGGCAGCTTTTCGCTCGCGCCCTGCGGGTAATACACATCAAGCATATGCTCCTTTAAACCGTCGTCTGCATACGCTGTATCGTTGATTTGCTCCACGCCCGAAGCGGGCGTCTGCAAGCTCAGTCTTTTGAAATCGCTTTTTTCGTTCTGCTTCCAAAACAGTTTAAGCACCGGCGTAAAAATTCCCATTACGGTCATCCCTTTATCAGTATTTCTTTTTCTATAATACCATAAATCCGGCTCTGTGTAAATAAAAGCAGAAGACTTT
>CAYOPQ010000079.1:0-5905 GCA_964405895.1 uncultured Bacteroides sp.
TCGGCGCCTGCCGCCGTGCTTTTCAGATTTCCCATTTCATTATTGTTTTACCGAAAGCCTTGCGGGCGTCAAGCTCAAATGCAGATTTGATATCGGCAAGCGTTTTTATCTCGTTTACAGAGTTTATAAGGTTGCCGAGATAATCTGTTATTTCGGGATTTGACCTGTAAAGCGCTACGGTTTTTTTGAAATCTGCCGCTCCGCTTCTTGAGGAGCCGAAAAGCCTCAGCCCCTTTTCAAGCACCATTCTTGTATTTATGGCTACAGGGTATTCGGAAACGCCAAGCAGGGATATAGTGCCCTCCGGCTTTATAAGTTCTATTATCTGTTCTATGGCAACAGGGCTTCCGCCGCCGCCTACGCATTCAAATGCGTGGTCTATTTCCATATCGGCGGGAATATCGTTTACCGAATACGCGCCGTCCGCAAAAGTGAAATCGGACAGCTTTTCAAAATTCGTGCCGAATATATATATTTTGCTTTTCGGAAACAGCTTCTTAAGCAGAAGTGTCGTGATATATCCCAAATTCCCGTCGCCCCAGACGCCTATGGCGCCTCTGCACGAGTGCGCTGTATCGTCAAACCGTGAAATGGAATGCATGGAAACCGAAACGATCTCCGTAAACGCCGCCACATTCAGGTTGATGCCGTCCGGCAGGGCAACAAGCCTCTTGGGAGACAGCTCAACATATTCCTGCAAAAATCCATCGGCGGTTGAGCCGCAGAATTTCGACGAGCGCAGGTAATTTTCCGCGATGTGATCGTTTTCCTCAAAGGGGATATTCGGAATCATGACCACTCTGTCCCCGCTTTTGAACATTCCGGAATCGTCAAATACGACCCGTCCTATGCCCTCGTGTATCAGCGCCATCGGCAGCTTTTCGGCAAGAATCTTCGCATCCCTCGTGCCTAAATAGTACCTCATATCGGCATTGCAGATGGAAAGATGCGTGGGGCGCACTACCGTATTGCCGGAAAAAAGCTCTATATTTTCAAACGCAACCTCAAATCTGCGCGGCTGTGAAAGGCGGTAAACCGTGTTGATCATTCTTCCTCGTCCTCCAAAAGGGACCTTGCAACGCGCATGTCATACGGATATGTTATCTTGATGTTGAAATTTTCACCTTCAACAAGCGCAACCCTTTCGCCCTTGAGCACAAAAATCTTTGCGGCGTCTGTCAGAATGTTCTTTTCCTCTTCCGAAAGGGCATTGTAAAGCGCCTTGAGCTTTTTTGCCTTAAAGGATTGCGGAGTCTGCCCCTGGTACATATAATTCCTGTTGGGAATATCGCTTATTGTTTCGCCGTCCTTCGCCTCAACAATAGTGTCCGTGGCTTTAATTACCGTGTCGCACGCGCCGTATTTGGCGCAGGCTTCAATATTTTCCTCAATGATTCTGTGCGTAACGAATGGGCGGACGGAATCATGCGTCACAATAACGGTATCGTCATCAAGTCTGCCGCTCTTTTCAATAAGGCTTACGGCGTTCATGATGGTTTCATTCCTTGTTGCGCCGCCGCGGGCAACCGTTATCCTGCTTTGCGCCGGTGAGATATATTTTTTAATAAGATCCTTAGTGTGCTCCTCCCACTGCTCAGGGCACATCACCAGGATTTCATCTATCTCCGGGCAGACACAAAATTTTTCTATAGTATAAATGATTATGGGTCTTCCCTTTAGGTTAAGGTACTGCTTAGGCTTGTCGCCCCCCATGCGCGAGCCTGTGCCGCCCGCAAGTATAACTGCAAAAACCATATAAAGCTCCTTTTAAAGTTCTGATTATTATATTATCTTAAAGCGTTATACATTTCAAGAATATTTTTTTCGGTAAGGGGCACCGGGTTGCGCGTCATCAGCATGCTCATGCTTGCCTTTGTCAGTTCCTCGATCTGTTCCTGCGTTTCGCAGCCGATTTCGGAAAGACGGCAGCGCATACCCATGCGCTTCTTCATAGCCGTTATTTCGTCCGCCATTTCATAAGCGCTGTCAAACCCGCACTGCCGTGCAAAGGCGGCTATTCTGCCGCTTTCGTCCGCGTTATCGGCGTTGAATTTTATGAAATAATCAAGCGTAAAGGCGCACGCCTCGCCGTGCGGAACGCCGTACAGATTTGTAAGCGGAAAGGAACACGCGTGGCTGCCCGTGGTGCGCGGGTGCGAAAACGCAACGCCCGCCGTAATGCTTGCCGCAGCCATGTTCTCCCGCGCCTCCGGGTTATCGGGCTCGTTGTATGCCGTTTCAAGGTATTTGAATACAAGCTTTGCGCTGTATACGGAGCAGGCGGAGCATATCGGCTGGTTAAGCGTGCTCCAGTAGCTCTCTATTGCATGGCTCAGAACATCCAATCCTGTGGACGCCGTTATTTGGGGCGGAACGGAAAGGGTCAGCTCCGGGTCGATAACGGCGATTTTCGGATACATAGCCGGGTCGTTCATCGGCGCCTTCAGATTTTTATCCGTATCCGTGAGAACGGAGATATTCGTCACCTCGCTTGCTGTGCCGCTCGTCGTCGGAAAGGCGATCATGGGTATCGCCTCCGCGGCGCTTACGGGCTTTCCGCCCGTGTGGTAGTCCGCAATAGAGCTGTTTCCTTTTGCTATGGCGCACGCGGCCTTGCAGCAGTCGATCGGCGAGCCGCCGCCGAGCGCAACCGCAAAATCGGCGTTTACCCGTCTTAAAAGCGCGGCGCATTCGTCCACATTTTCTGTTGTGGGATTCGGCCTTATATCGCTGAACACCGCTTTGATCTTTCCGCCGGAAAGCGCCGTGAATTCATCTGCAACACCGTTTTTAACAAAGCTGCCGCCGCAGACAAGCACGCCGTTTTCGCCGTGCAGCTCGTCAATATATTTTTTAAGCTCTTTCCTCTTTTTACTGCCGAAAACAATCTTTACGGGCAGGTTGAACTCCCAAAGCATATCATCACTCCGCGCTCAATAGTATTTTATTTCATTTTATCACTATTATTTTTATCAATCAAGTTGAAAAAGTAAATATTATATTTTATAATTGCAAATGTATTTGCAAGAGAGGAAAAACAGATTTATGCGCTCTTTAAAAAACAGGCTCGGATATTCACATACGCTCGCCGCATGCTGCCTTGCGTATCTTTTGCAGTCTGTGGCAAGCACTTTTCCGCCGCTGCTCTTTGTGCGCTTCGGCAGTGAGTTCGGGCTTTCGTTAGGAAGGCTCACTGTGTTGGTAACGGTCACCTTTTTCACGCAAATATTTGTGGACGCCGCAGCGACGCTGATCGTCAGAAAAACCGGCTACAGGGCGCTCACAATAACCGCAGCCGCATTTTCTTTCTGCGGTTTTGCAGGCTTGTCTTTCATGGCGGATGTTATGCCGGACCCGTTTGTGGGGCTGTTGATTTGCACGGTGCTTTACGCAATCGGCTCCGGCTTTATTGAGGTGCTTATAACGCCCATCGTTGATTCCTGCCCCACTGCGAAAAAAGCGGGCTCCATGGCGTTCGTCCATTCATCGTTCAGCGCAGGCTGCGTCCTTGTTGTTCTGATTTCCACGGCATTCTTTGCCGCTTTCGGTATTGAGAACTGGCGTATTCTGGCGGGTTGCTTTGCCGTTATTCCCATTGCCGTTGCCGCCGCCTTTTCGGCTGTGCCCATCCGAACGCCGGAGGAGGTGCGCGAGCGCGGCTCCGTTAAGGATATGATAAAAACGCCGCTTTTTTGGATATTCGGAATCATTATGATATGCGCGGGCGCAAGCGAGCTTTCCATGAGCCAGTGGGCTTCGGCTTTTGCGGAGGCGGGGCTCGGTGTTTCAAAAACAACGGGCGATCTGCTGGGGCCCTGCGCCTTTGCGCTTTTAATGTTCATAGGCAGGATCATCTACGGCAAAATCAGCGAAAAGGTGGATATAATCAAAATAATGCTCGCGTGCAGTGCGCTGTGCATTGCGTCTTATCTTACCGCCTGCCTTGCCGAAAATCCTATAGCTGCGCTTATGGGCTGCTGTATCTGCGGACTTGCCGTTGGTCCGATGTGGCCGGCAACCTTTTCGCTTAGTTCTAAATATATGCCGAACATATCCTCCGCGGTTTTTGCGGCATATGCGCTTATGGGCGATCTCGGCTGCACGGGCGGACCCACAGTTGTAGGTCTATTTGCAGGTGACAGCTCTGAAATATCGCGCGGGCTTTTGGCGGCGGTGATTTTCCCGGCAGCGCTTGCGGTTTGCCTTGTGGCGGTAGTCCGCATAGCCGGGCGTAAACGCGGAGCAAAAAAATGCACAAAATAAAAACCAATTTTTTGTAATAATATTTAAAAATTATTAATTTTTATATAAAGTTTAATTTACATATTGATTAATTGCGCAAATTTTGTTATATTTAAAATGTTATAAAAATGTATCTCGCGATATATTTTGTTGAATTTCATGAAAGCGGTGGTAACTTGGAAGATCAAAACCTTTTGGCTAAGGAAGAGGCGGAGCTTGACAGATTAGCATACACCAAAAAGCGCTATTTATCCCCTAAGGAAATAGCCGCATATGTGCTCGTTAATTTCGGCCAGAAAAACTTAAGCCAGTTTGTAAGCACTTATAAGGAATTCTTTATGATTCAGTTCCTTAAGCTGAATACAACCGCTTACGCATACATAAACCTGTTTTCATCCGTTTATGACGCGCTGGACGATACGATTTCCGGTCTTGTTATAGACAGAACAAGAACACGCTGGGGCAGAATACGCCCGTTCTTCATCCTGCCTTTGCCGCTCTGGCTTATAGGCGGCGCCATGATGTTCACGGCGCCCGATATCAGCTCAACCGGCAAAATATGGTGGGCTGCTGCAGCAATCGTCATTTACGGGCTCGGCATGAGCTATTTCGGCGCATGGGGACTTATGATTTACAATATCACTCCCAACCCGGACGAGCGAAACAGCCTGATCACTACAAGTAAATTCTTTGAGCTTTTCGGCACATGGCTTCCGTCGCTCGTGCCGGTTCTTGTTGAATTCCTGCCGAAAATCAATTCGGGAATAACAATGGAAAGCGTCTATTCCGGATTTGCGTATTTCATGCTCATCTTCTCGGCGGTATTTGCGGTTTGGGGCTTCTTTAATATGCGTGAGCGCGTGCCGCTCCAGTCGCGTGAGGAAATGAATGAAACCTCGGTGCTCGAATCTATAAAGCAGATATTCACAAACCGTCCGCTCTTTGCAATCATATTTGCGGATTTCTTCAACAATTTCAAAGCGGTCGGCGGCTCAAGCGAGCAGTATTTCTGGCTCAACAACACCGGCAATCTCGCGAACCAAACCGTTTGCGGCCTTTTCACCGGTATACCGAACTACCTTATGGTTCCGCTTGCCGCCAAGATGGTTAAAAAGTTCGGCGCACGCGCTACGGCAATCGTAGCCGGCGTGTTCGGCGGCGTTGCATATACGGCAACATTTATTATCGGCTATCATCCGTTCGGCCAAACCTTCAGCGATAATTATATACTCAACCTTATATGGGTAATCTTTGCGCTCACCATCTGCGGTCTGCCAAATAAGATTATTCAGGTTGTAGGACCCATTCTGTGCGCTGAAACCTTTGATTATATGGAATGGAAGCACGGTCTCAGAAATGAAGCGCTTGTAACAACGGTTCAGGGCTATTTTACAAAGCTCGCAACATCGGTTACCGGCTGGCTTTCCGGTATGGTGCTCACATGGATTAACTATGTTCCGCTTACAGACTCTCTCGGAAACGCCGTTCCGCAGACAGATCCTACAATATTAAGCGGTATCTGGGCTGTATTCTGCATACTGCCGGCGCTTGCAAGGGGTCTTTACGGTCTTTCGTTTATTCTTTATCCCATCCACGGTAACCTCCGCAACCAGATGATAGCGGAGCTTGCCGATATCCGTGCGGAGAGGCTTGCCGAGCAGGA
>CAYOPQ010000080.1:0-5658 GCA_964405895.1 uncultured Bacteroides sp.
CGGTGTGTTCCTCACTGTTTTAATGCTTGTCAGGCGCTTTCACTCAGCATTTGGGCAACAAGCGCGTCGGTATCTTCAAGATTTATGCGCTTGGAACAGATATAGGTTCTCAGTTCGCTTGAAAAGAACCCAATCTTATCCTCACAGTCAAAATGGCCGTAGGTGGTTGTCACAATCGTGCCGTCGTCCAGCACAACATTGCCGCAGTACCCGGTGTCCGCGTCTGCGCAGTATTGCGCCTCCGTCTGCCCGTTTTGGTAAATGTGCGCAAGCTTTATCCTGTATTGCCCCTCGCTGCCGTTTTTGAGGTCCTCATATGTTCCGACCCAGGCAACCCAGCCTTCGCTGACATATCCGCTTGTAACGCTGCTGTCCGCATTCGCCTCTGCCGTCGGCCCTCTTTCTATTGAGCGGAAGGTGATGAAAAGCCTGCCGTCGTTGGTGTATTCCGCCTTGAACCGGTCGCCGTTCAGCGCGGCGGGAAGCTCCGTCGGCTCGCTCCAGGTTTCGCCCTCATCCTGAGAGAATGAAATAAGAGAATTCATCGTGCGGCTGTTGCTCCTTGTAATCAGGCAGAGCTCATCTCCGGTTCCCTGCTCGCTCCGGATAACCTCTACCTCGCACATGTTGGATTCCTCCTCGATTTCTCTGTATTCAGAGAAATACTTAACGGGCTCGCTCCACTGCATATTGCCGTCCTCGTCAAAGGTGAGTATCGTTTTGTAATTGTAAAAATCGGCGTCGTGAAACAGCCCCATCCATTTATCCACAAACTCACCGTTTTCCTTAAGCTGCGTAAGGCTGCTCATCGCAACGATCGGTACTACGGGGCAGCTGCTTGATTTGTCGTAAAAGGTTTCAAATTCCGTCCAGGTCTCTCCCTCGTCGGTTGAAATCGAGCAGTTGAAGCCGCCGTCCGTTTCCGGTTCGTCGGACCATTGCGGGTTCGCGGAAATCATAATGAGCTTGTCCTCGGTTGTGCCGTCCGTAAATGTCAGCCTGTAAACGGTGGGCGTTTCCAGCGAATCCTCCCAGCTTTCCGGCGTGTCTTCAACGCTTTCGTCCCAGCTCAGTCCGCCGTCCGTGCTGATTTTTGTAAGCACCGCGCCTTTTCCGTGTCCGGCGGGGTACATCGTCAAAATATTGCCGTTTTTAAGCAAAACGGAATCGGGGTGCCCCAAATAATCCAGAGAATCGTCTACGGTTGTAAGCTCATAAAGGTATTGGTATTCCTCCGGGCAGTCCTCCGGCATAACGCTTAAATCCAGCTCCGGTATCGTGTAGTCGCTGCCCGTAAAAGGCAGGGGGTCGGTCTTTGAGCACCCGAAAAACAGTAACGCTGTAAATATTAAAGACAGCATGAAGCAGGTGATTTTTTTCATAAAACGGCCTCCTAAATATATGAAGATTCGTGAATGTAAAAAAAAGAACAAAACACTGATTTTATTAAACAATTTTTTTGTGAGAAAATCAAGTGTTTTTAAAGAAATCAGGCGTAATTGTAAAATAAATACGCATAAACGGTATAACCGCTTGCCAAAATACTGTGTTGCCGTGTAAGCTCCGGAGCTCCCTCTTGACTTTTTTTATGTCTTATACACAACCAAAAAGCCCTGAATCCAAAAACAGGATTCAGAGCTTTTTTATCATTTGAAGCGGTATTTTATTGTACCGCTTTTCGACGGGATTTTGATTCAGAAATTGATGACGCCGAGGTGCTCCAGCAGGATCTTCAGCCCGATCAGCACAAGGATAACGCCGCCCGCCAGCTCCGCCTTGGATTTGTATTTCGCGCCGAACTTGTGACCGATCAAAACGCCGATTGCGGAAAGCACAAGGGTCGTTAAGCCGATGATGGTGATAGAGCTCCATATATTTACATTTAAAAAAGCAAAAGTGATGCCTACCGCAAGCGCGTCTATGCTTGTTGCCACCGCCAGCAGGAAAAGCTCCTTAATATTGAGAATGGATTTTTCATGCGTATCGTCCTCCTCTTTTTTTAAGGAATCGTAGATCATCTTGCCGCCGATAATGGCAAGCAGCACAAACGCTATCCAGTGGTCAACGGCGGTTATGTAAGATTCAAACTGCGTGCCGAGCAGCCAGCCCGCCAGCGGCATAATCGCCTGAAAACCGCCGAAAAACAGCGCGATAAGGGCAGTTTGCCCGTAATTGATTTTCTGCATTTTAAGACCGCGGCAGATGGCTACGGCAAAGGCGTCCATAGACAGCCCCACGCCGATTAAAAAAACTTCTAATATACCCATAATTTTCTCCTTCCGAGCGCAATGATATATGTGCGCGGCAACAAAAAAAGACCCATACGCAGAATAATCCGCATATGAGTCTTGCCATTTAAGAAAAGCCAGGCGAAAACGCCAGTATGTTGACTTTCCGCGCACAGAGCGCCGGCTACTCCCTCACTAAATTAGTGAATATATTACCACAGCGGGCAGGATTTGTCAACCGTATTTTATTCCGTTTCCCACGGAACGGGCTTATCATGCTTTTTGCAGTATTTTTCTATCACATTGGCTTTATCAAGTTTTCTGATAAAGAGCCAAAGCTCTTTTACTTCCTTTTCGGCGTTTTCGGCGTCCTGCTCCAGACGCTCGTCAAGGTTATAATAAAGAAGATTGACGCCGCATTCGGGGCAGTTCTGCTTAAAATAAAATGTTTTGATTTCAGCGCCGCATTTTGGGCATTTATCACTCATTGTCAGCACCTCCGCTGCTTACCTCTTCCGCAAGCTTGCTGCGCCGTTCCGTCATTTCGGAACGGATAACCGCAAGGCGCTCGCCGGTAAGATTATAAAACGCATAGGGAATCAGAGTCAAAAGTCCAAGCACATACGGAACGATTGTAAACAGCGCCCAGATATACAGGTCCGTGTTATCGCCCTTGACCGCAACCTGCGAGCCGTCCGTATTTGTTACGAAGGAAAGACCTATAACGGGCAGAAGCGCCGTGCCCAGCGAGGTAGATACAGAGCCCGTAAGCTTGCTTACAAATGTAAGTACGGAAAAGCTTACGCCCTCGTTTCTCTCTCCTGTTTTCCACTCCATATAATCAACCGTATCGCCGATCATCTCCGTCGGGATAACCTGATTAATCGTGTTGAAAAAGCTGAATATGAAATTCCTTACCATCAAAAGGATGGATATAATAACAATATTTGTTTGATAAAACTTAAGGCCCAGGAAGAATATGATTGTGCTCACAACACAGCGCACGATTACATTGAGCATTACGATTTGGCGGTTATCCAGCTTTTGCTTGAGCTTGGGTATCAGCAGATATGTAACATAGCCCAGTAAAGTGCCCGGCAGATTTATCCACAAAACCGCAGAGCTCAATTCAAGCACTTCCGAATAATAATATGTTTGAAATACTTCGGAAAGACCTGTCAGCGTGCCGAGAACATTGCCTATGATGATAAGCATGAGCGGCTTGTTTTTGACCATGACCTTGAACCCGTCAATTACGGACGGCTCCTTGATTGTTTGAACAACTCTTTCCTTCGTCTTATATCCCGCCAGCGCGAACAGAGCCATGCCGAATGTTCCGGCAATCAGCGCAAGGATCAGGAAATCCTGCGAAAGAGAGAGACCCCATGCGTCGTTGTTTGTAAGGTCCATCATTACCGGCAGCAGCGTTGTTGAAAGGCCGCCGAGGATGCCGGATATAAGTCTTGCAGAGGATATAGCCCGTGAACGGTCTGATGTGGACGGGGAAATCGCCGTGCTGAGACCCCAAAACGGAACATCGCCGAGCGTATAGAAGAATTCCCATATAAAATAAGAAATATACATATATATTATTTTAATGGTGGTGCTTTTTGCGTCCGCCAAGATCTCAGGCCCCGCAAACAGCATGATCGTTGCTATGGAAAGCGGAATGGGAACCACCATCAGATACGGCCGCAGCTTTCCGTACCGCGTTCTGGTTTTATCAACAATAGCACCCATTAACGGGTCGTTGACCGTGTCCCATATACCGAGAACCAGTATCATTACGGCAACCGCCTGTTCCGGAATCCCGAATACCTTTGTAAAGAACAGCGAAAGATAGCCGCCCGCAACCAGGTTGTAGCCGAAAACCTGCCCCGCGTTCGCAAAGCCGTAAGCAAGATTTTCCTTGACGCCTACATATCGCTTTTCCTTTACCGCGACTTCAGTGCTCACATAATTCCCCCTTTTTAAAACTGTATTTT
Source organism: uncultured Bacteroides sp. (assembly GCA_964405895.1). GTDB lineage: Bacteria > Bacillota > Clostridia > Oscillospirales > Acutalibacteraceae > Eubacterium_R. The sequence continues at coordinate 4,214 of CAYOPQ010000080.1, forward strand.
GATTTTAACATATCGCAGAGGAAAAGTCCATAAAAACGCGCTCGATTTTATATTTTAAAGCATGGATTTCGGCAGCGGCTGAAAAATCTGATTTTTAATTGTATATACGCCCTGAAATTCATCGGCGGATTTTGATTGACGCGGCAAATCTTACGCCGATGGAAACAATAACCGCCCCGAGCGCGATCCCCGCGCCGGTAAGCAGTGTTTCGGCTGTATAGTACAGCAGCTTTTCGGAATCAAAATGAATCAGAAAGCTCATCATGTAATACATGCTTCCGCCGGGCAGCAGGGGCACGGAGCCGGGAATCATGATTACGGCGGCGGGCGCCTTGAGCAGCCTTGCGGCGATCTCGCTGAAAACGCAAAGCGCCGTCATTGCAACAAGGGTTATTATAAATATGCCCGCGCCCGTCTTTTCCATGAAAGCCGCGGTCACGGCGGAAACGGTTCCGCCCGATACGGCGGCAATAAACCTTGGCTTAGATACTCTGAGCACCACGCAGAACCCTGCGGTGCCCGCAATACACAGCAGTGCATTAACCATAGCTGAACCTTCCGAAAACAATCATCGCGGCGGCAAAGCCCAGCGCAATCGCAAGCGCGGTCACAAGCGCCTCTATGATTTCAAGCATACCCGCAATGATATCTCCGCCCATCATATCCTTCATGGCGTTGCCCACGCTCATGCTGGGTATAAACAGCATAATCGTGCCGGTCATGATTTTATCCGGGCTGGATACGATTCCGCATACAGCCGGCAGAAACGCAAAAAATCCGCTTACCGTAGATTCCACAAGGGTCTTTGAAAACAGATTCAGCCCCAGGCGGTGGACCGGCAGCAGGCTGATGATTATGCCTATGATTCCGGAAAACAGCGCGTCTGTAAAACTGCCGCCGAAATATATGCAAAACGAGCCGGTTGCAAGCATCGTTGCGGCGCATATCTGCCATAACGAATATGTGTAATCCGTTTTTTCGGGCGCTTCGCCCGTGCAAAGCGCCCTTGAAAGCGAATTTGCGTATTCAAGAGCGCCCAGATTCAGCTCTGTCCTGTATATCCTTTTAAATGCCGTATATCTTTTGCCGTCGAATTCCGCACAGGCAAAGACCATTGACGGAATAATAAACACATTTATATTTTCGGCGCCGGCGCTTTTGCAGAACCTTATAACGCTCTCCTCCGCGCGAGAAATTTCTCCTCCGTTTTCAACAATCCGCGCCGCAAGACGCGCGGAATATTCAAATAATTCTTTCACAATACCACCCAACAGTAATATTGTTTGAAAAAAATATAAAAAAACACTTGCTTTTTTTTCATAAATGATATATTATATCTATACCGCAAATGCGTATGCAGTATAAATATCGCGGGGTAGAGCAGTTGGAAGCTCGTCGGGCTCATAACCCGGAGGTCGCAGGTTCGAGTCCTGCCCCCGCAACCA
>CAYOPQ010000081.1:0-5586 GCA_964405895.1 uncultured Bacteroides sp.
CAACGGATACGAGTTCTTATCCGACGGAGAATTTTTCAACTGACTAAAATACATATAGATATGAACAAGACAACGGAAAAGATACCCACATGGAGCTTGGGATACATCATCAACGGAAATACAACGGAACTGACGGACGAGGAAATCCGCATGATTGACCAATGGCAGAGCGAGTGGAACGTGCAGGTTGTTTCACCCCTCACGGACGAGGAAGGCAACGCACAGCCCTACTTTTCACATTACCCCCTTTTCGGACTTCCTGCCGAAGTGGAGGACTGCGAGATACTTTATTTGAACGACAACCCGACTAAAATTTGAGATTATGAAAGGAACAGACCATTTCAAGCGGACAATCCAAGCCTATCTGGACAGCCGTGCAGCGGAGGACAAGCTGTTTGCAGCCAGCTACCACAAGCCGTACAAGAACATAGACGAGTGCGTGACCTATATCCTCAATTGGGTGAAGAACAGCGGATGCAACGGCTTCACGGACGGGGAAATCTATTCACAAGCCGTTCATTACTATGACGAGGACGACATCGAAGTCGGCAAGCCTCTGCAATGCCAAGTGGTGGTGAACCATGCGGTGGAACTGACGGACGAGGAAAAGGCGGAGGCAAGGCAGCAAGCCATCCGCCAATACCAAGCCGAGGAACTGCGCAAGTTGCAGAGCCGGAACAAGGCTAAGGCGAGCCAAAAGACAAACGCACAACAAGTTGAACTTTCATTATTCTGAACCCATGAAACCGAAAACGACCTTACAGAAAGAAATCATCCGTTTGAGCACAACCCTGCCCGAACTGACAAGCGCACAGCGCACCTACGCTTTCCGCCATTGCTTCAAGCACTACGGGAAACGCAACGCAAAAGGCGTCATCACCTGCACGGAGTGCGGACACGCATGGAAGAGCGGGCATAGCCTTGCCGATACCATTTGCGGATGCACCTGCCCGAACTGCGGCACGGTATTGGAAGTCACGGACACCCGAAAGAGGGTGTTTACCGACTGTGAGTATTTCTCCATCATCACCACCTGCAAAGGCTACCAGGTGATACGTTTCTTTTTCGTTAGAAGCCGTCAGAAAGTCGGACAGAAAGCGGAGTATTCCATCTGCGAGGTGGCGCAGCGGTGGATTGCGCCCGACGGCAAGTCTGAGACGGTGGCACGGCTGCGTGGCATGTCTGTCCTTTACTATGACTTATGGATAGAAGACAGCCCGATGGAAATCCGCAAGAACAACGGGCATAAGGTGTACGACATCGACCCTATTTGCACCTACCCACGCCAGCGGATTATCCCCGAAATCAAGCGCAACGGCTTTGACGGCAATTTTCACGGCATACTGCCTTACGACTTCTTCAAGGCAATCCTTTCAGACAGCCGAGCGGAAACATTGCTGAAGTCGGGGCAATACCCGATGCTTTCTTACTACCTGCGCAACCGCTTTAACATGTCGGAGTATTGGCAGTCGGTGAAAATCTGCATCCGCAACGGCTACACCATCCAAGACGCTTCGATGTGGCGTGACATGGTGGACTTGCTGCGCCATTTCGGTAAGGATTTGAGCAGCCCGAAATACGTCTGCCCTGCCGACCTCAAAGCCGAGCATGACAAGTTGGTGCGGAAAAGTGAACGGCAAAGGGAACGTGAAAAGACGGAAAAGGAACGGCAAGAAGCGTTGGAGAACGAAAAGGACTATCTGAAAGCCAAGGGGATGTTCTTCGGGCTGACGTTTACCGACAACCTCATCCTTGTCAAGGTGATAGAGAGTGTGGCTGAAATGTTTGCCGAAGGCAGGGCGATGCACCATTGCGTGGGGCAATACCACAAGAGAGAGGACTCACTCATTCTTTCCGCCACGATTGACGGAGAGCGCATTGAAACGGTGGAAGTGGACTTGCGGACGCTGAAAGTGGTGCAGAGCCGTGGCGTATGCAACTCCAACACCGAATACCACGACCGCATCATCAAGCTGGTGGAGGACAATGCCGAGCAGATACGGCAGCGGATGGAAGCGGCATGATTGTATGACAACCTAATAATTACAGATATGGAAGTGAAAATAGAAAATATGGTTTTCGAGTGGCACGAGGAATTGCCCGAAATGTTTATCGAACTGTTGAACACGCTTGTGCTGACAAAGAACGAGCAGGATGTAAGGGGTGTAATGGAGGTGTTCGCCCGAAAGGAACTTTTCAATGTCCTTTTCGCATTCGGGTATGGCGCACACCATCTGTGGGTGACGCAGAAAAAGGCATCCGACCCCGACCAATGTTTGGAGAACAGATTACTGATTGTTGAATTTTAATAGACAAGGCTATGACAACGAGAATGACCATTAACGGAACAAGCACCTGCCAAGCGGCAGGAACGGAGAAATACGAGAGTTTTCAAACAAGTATCGGCAGGAAAAGGCGCACTTTCGTGCAATACGACTACCGCCATATAGACGGAGATTTGTTTTCCTGCGTGAAACCCACACTGGACGAGTGCAGGCGGTTGCGTGACGAATGGATTAAAACGAAGGAGGACAGGATATGACGGCAGGATATGAAACGCTGATAGTGACGTTCAGCGACCCAATCAAGGTATTGGACAATATGTTTTCCGATGCGTCCGCATGGGGAACAGACTCCCTCAAAGGTTGGATTGAAAGGTACGAAAGCACACGCATGACCCCGATAAACGGGCATACGGCAGTCATCACTTCCGAATACAATATGCCATGCGTCAAGGAATGGCTCATGCGGTACACGTCTATCGCCGAAATGAGAGAATTTTGAGTGCGTGGCGGTGGAAACCGCCGCCCACACTTCCAACGCCATTAAAAGAGAAAACGTTATGAAATACTATTTTATACTGACAGACGGCAAGGACGCATGGATACAGTTCGTTTACCTCCCCACGGGAGATTATGTGTCCGGCTATATCCGTGACTTGCGGAGCGTGGGAATATCCGTGCATGATTATGACCTTTGGACAAAGGACACACGCTCCATTGCCGAGCGCACCCTTGAACACGTACAGTAACGGATGATGATGATGGCAAAATGACCCTTTGGCGGGTGGCAGTCTTGCCGCCCGCTACTTTCTTTCATGAGCAGGACAGGGCGGATAAGAAAGTAGCAAAGAAACCGTTGTTCCCATCTTCGATAATACGGAAAATCCGGTAAAGCCATAAAAGACTCCATCGGATTTTTATTTTGCAGCCAGCCGATTTTACGGCTCATACAGCAGCAGGAACTCCATTTTGCGCCGCCGCTCTATCGAGCGGACGGTTTTGCCCTTGTACCGGCAGTAGGCGACGTATTCACGGTAAATGTCCCTGTCCCCGGCTTCCAGCTTGCGGATGAGCCTGCTTTTCGGGTGTCCGCCATGACCGAGCAGCACCCCTTGACCGACATTGTAGCTTAGAACAGTCAGGAGCAAGGCATCCTTCTTATACTTGCGGAACAGCCTGTAACGCACCGCCAAGTCCTTGCGGAGCAGGGCCTCGGCTTCCGCTTCCGTCATGTCGTAGGACAGCTTTTCCTTTGGCAACCTTTTATGCCCGTAACCATAGTAAGGAAAATCCGAACGGTCATGAAGCCCCTCGTATTTCTTTATCAGCTCGACGGCTATGTCCGCTTTCGGGTGGCTGTTGAACAGAGCCAGCAGCCGTGCCGTTTCCTCCGTATTCTGTGCCGGCAGGCTGCCACAAAGGGCAGCCGCCAGCAGCAGGAGCAACGCCATGCGCATCATCGGCTGACGTTCAAGGTGTCCGACACCGCCATATCCTCATCCGTGTCGTTGTTGAACTCGACTTCCCACTCGAAGGCATTGCCGAAGTTGTCCTCCACCGTGATGGTCAGGCTCTGCGACTCGTCGCACTCCGAAGTGTAGTACAGGCGGAACTTCTCGTTTTCCAGCAGGTAGCGGTCGTTGGGTCGGAATACCAGACCGTTGTCGAGCTTCAGCGTACCCTCGCCGTCATATTGGAAATAGCGGATGGTATATACCGCACCGTCAAACTCGCCCTCACGCACCAGTTCGCAGCGTATCTCCGCCGTCTCGCCCTGCGCCAGTTCCTTCGGCACGGGCATGGTCTCCACCGTGAACGGGTAGGTTTGCGTCACGTCCAGGTCATCGTCGCAGGCGGTGAAGCCAATGGAGAGCATACCCACACAGAGGGCAGCAAAGGTTCTCACTATGTTTCTTCTCACTTTTTGTCTGTTGTTCAATTTATTCATGTTCATAATCGTTACATTTTAAGTTTGATGTTCCTGTTATTTTTCTCGCTTTGTTTCAGGCGGCTTTGCAGGTACTCGTTCAGGTCCTTGCATCCGTTGTAAATGCCGGAGCAGTCCGATGCCCTTTCGCCGTAGCGTGTGCGCAGGGTTTCCAATGTCCGCCGCCCGGCTTCGTCGTTGTCAAGGAAGCACTGCACCCTCCCGTAGCCGTCCAGATGCTTGTATGCCCTTGCCACGTTGGACACCGAGTTGAGGACAAGGTGGTCCTCCCTGCCGCCGATGCCCAGCGCACGGGCGGAAAGGTAGTCCATGAAGCCCTCGTACACGTTGCAGGACATCGAGCCGACCGACAGCAGGGTGATGTCCTTCGGCGGCACGCAGCCCTTGAAAAACGGGTTGCGTATCTCGTAGCCGCCGCCTTCGTTGCCGAAAGCCACGGCAAAGTACCGCTTGCCGTGTGTGGTGTAGTGTATCTCCTTGCAGTTCGCGATGGCAACGGCGGACGGTATGCCTCGCTCTTGCAGGTAATGGAGCAGCGCCCGGTTCTGCAAGGGCAGCACTTCCACATCCTCGAAACTATGCCCGGCAGGTTGCCGCATTTCGGGATGATGGTGCGGTTCATAATCCTGCACCGGCATACCCGCCACTTCCGCCACATACCTCGCTTGCGTGAGGAAGTCGCTGCTCTTGATGAACTCCCCCGCAAGGGCGAAGATGTTGCCGCCTTTCCCCTCACCGAAATCGAACCAGAGGTTTTTCTCCGGGTTTACCTTGAAGGACGGCGTATGCTCTTCACGGCAAGGCGACCTGTACCATACGGCATTGGCACGCCTTTGCACGGGGTGATGCCCCAGCCGTGCGAGGAAGTCCTCAATCGGGAACCGTTTCATCGCTTCTATATCCATAGGCATCCGTCAGTTGATGATGAATTTCACGCCAATCCCGTACTCCGTGTGGCACACGCCCATGCTGCCGCCCCAGAGGAAACGCTCCCTGAGCGAAGCCGTCAGCGCGATGAAGTCTGCGAGATACAGTTCCATTTCCAGCGTGGCAGCGCAGCCATAGACAAAGGCGTCCCCGTTGTTCAGCCTCGCCCCGTCGTACAGCGTCTTTTCGCCCCAGTTCACCGTCTCGTACCCGGCAAGGGCTGACGCGCCCGCGTAGAAGAACACTACCTTTTTCGCGTCCGAGAGGAAGTTGTAATAGTAGCCGCCCTCCGCCGTGAACTGCGCCGCAGGGATGGTCGTGCTCCTATAATCATAGTTGGTTCGCAGATATTCCACCCCGTACACCCACTTGTCGCCGCCACCCGCGTAGCTTGACAGCGTGGCTCCCAGCACATAGCCGTCCGCCTCG
>CAYOPQ010000082.1:0-5142 GCA_964405895.1 uncultured Bacteroides sp.
GTTCTTGTTGTTTTTTTAATCCTCATTTTTGGATTGCAATATTCTATAATTCATTATGGAGGGACAGCCTGTGAAAAAGAAAATCATTTGCACTATTTGCCTTTGTTTGATTTTAAGCGTATTATTCGGTTGCAGCTCTGAAACAGATACCGCAGTGATAGATTCTGATGATTATATTTTTGAAAGCGATTATCAGTATTTCATAAATTCCACATCTGTTTTAGCCAGATCTGAAAGCGGCTACTATTATTTCAAAAACGCTTTGCTTACATTTTTTGATACAGATAAAAAGCTGGAAACCGTTGTGTGCGACCAGGCAAATTGCGAACACAACGATTCAAGCTGCTCCGCTTTTTTTGACAATAACTACAGAAAAACCGTATTGGTATATTATGACGGCACATTGCTTACGGATTATGTTGAAACCAAAAAAAATGTTTTAACGCATTATGTATATGAAATTTCGCTTGACGGTAAAAGCAGAAAAAAGAAATGCATGCTGTATAAATCTACAGGAAGTTCTTCTGCAAGATTTTGTGTGCACAGAGGGTATGTCTATTTGGTTCGAGAGCTGGCTTCTGAAGAAGAAGGCAAATCAGATTATAAAATATATAAAACACCCTTGGATTCAAAAGATGAGGATTTACAGGAAATATTCAGCTACACCGGATATGATAGTGCGCTGACCAATTTTGAAATTTACGGAAACCATTTATATTTCGCCTTCTCTTCTTATGAGGACGCCGAGGGAAACGGCTACAATTCCGTTGTTTATGATTACGACATAATTCAAGATCAATTCAGCACAGTGGATCTGAATAATTATGAGTACGGATTTATTGTAAATGGCCGCAACATAATTTATTACGACACAAAGGAAAAACACTATACTATTTACGACATGGATAAAAAGGAAACGGTAAATACCATTGAAATCAGCGATGTAGGATACATTTCTTTTGACAGCGAAAATTACTATATTGACACGTCACAGGCTGTAAATATCGGCTTGAGCGACTACAGAACCATTTATGCGGTGGATACAGGCGGAAACATCATAAAAAACATAGATATTGATAACGATTATACCTGTGATTTCGGATATAAGGATTTTTTGCTTTTTGACGGATATCAAGACTATTCCACATACAAACTTTTTTATGACAAAGAACAAAACAGCAGTGATGAAACTGATTTTATAAGTATGGCGTAAAGAGAAAGGACTGTGATTTATATGACAAAGAAGAAAAAGCGGAATGTGGTTATCATCGTATTTTCCGTTATCCTCCTCCTGATAATCGGCGGCTATGCCGTTTACGGTCTTACCCTTATAAACCCCAACAGCACAAAAAGCATTATCAGCCATTTAACGGTGGATAAGGATAATCCGCCCGAAATACTGGCAACAGACAGCTTGGACGATTATGTTTGCATGCTTTATTATGACAAGTCTTTCGGCAATATAACTTTGGCAAGAACTGTGCTGGTAAAAAACAAATTTTACCCAAACAGATACAGCATTGCTGCAGAGGGGCACGTCACCAGCTGGGGCGAGGATTACGGTCTGTTTCTTCAGAACACACCGTATAATGTAGAAATAGAGGATACGAATAAGGTAAAAGTATATTATTATGTTTACGGGTTTACAAGCAGTGAAATTCCGTACAACATCGTTTATACAGACGCAGACGGAAACGAAGAAGTAATCTTTTCATCAACCGCATACGCAGACAGCGGCGTGTATCTTGAAATGTTCAGTATAGAAGTAGAATCGGAAGACGCAGCAAGTTATGATTTGAATACGGAAATCGTATTTTAGAGGTTGTTATGGAAGCATATCGAATTTTAAGCAATAAAAAAATACTTTTGACGGTTCTTATCTTTTTTATTGTTAATTTGATTCTTTCATTCGGCGTTGAGAATCAAAAGACAACAAACGAATCCGGATCGAATCTTTTTGTTATCAGAAATTTGCTTCAACAAGAAAATACGGAGCAAATGAATGATGAGGAGATTGCTCAAAAATACAACAGTCTGCAAAACATCATTATATTATACGAATACTATAAAGAATCTGCGGACGCACAAGCTGACGAGGAAGTGTTTATCAGTGAGCAGGAAATCAGCATAAGGGAAAGCGACCCCGAAACCGCCGCGTGGTTTGACGAAAATAAAGACAGCTTAGATGTGGGTGAAATAAGAGCTTATTACTATATTTATGCAGATGAGCTGGAAAAACGTGATTACCTAAACTCTTACTCCGATTATTTATCTGAAACAATAGAGGAAAGCGAAAATGCTGCTCAAATATCTATCTTTAACAATTCTTTTTCTCAGAAATCTTTTGAGCTTCTTTCGCAGACTTTCACTGCGCTCGGAAAGCTAAAGCTGCAAAACACAAAGACTGCCGCCTTTGAAAAGACGGTTACCAATAATGCAACCAATGTGCTTTTAGTGCTTTTGGTGCTGCTTTTATGCGTAATATTATTCTATAACAAAGATAAAAATGTAAGCCTGATGATCAGAAGCTGCAAAAACGGCAGAATGAAATTATTTTTCAGCCGCCTTTTTGCCTCGTCTTTCCTTATTTTGCTTTCTGTTATCGGTTTATTTGCGGAAAATTTTATTCTGTACGGCTTTTTTTACGGATATGATATTGATTTAAGCCTGTGCGTTCAGTGCAGCGAATTGTTCAAAAGCTTTTATTACGGCATATCGCTGCGGGAATTCTCCGCGATATTTATTGCGGTTAAATTTTTAACGCTTCTTGTAATTTTTCTGATCATTTATTTGCTGCTTTATGTTTTAAGTGATCTTAATACGCTGGTTCTTTCCCTAACATTATTTGCAGGCGCGGAATATCTGCTTTATCAATATATTGCGGTTTATTCCGATTTTTCCGTTTTACACACAGCGAATGTAATTTCTTTTTTGAATGATGAAAAGTGGATAACATACGGCGTCTTTAACCTGTTTTCAACGCCTGTTAAAATTTTTGACGGAATGATTGTTTTGCTGCTCATTTTTTTAGCGGCTCTGATCATAACAAACGCTTTGGTTGCAAAAAAAATATATACGATCCGCACGAAAAACCGGCTTCAATTAAAAATAAACCGTTCCGCTCAAAAAATAGAAAGCATCTTTTCCGATATCAAGGATAAATTGATAGCCGATAAGGGCGAAGCCTATAAGCTGCTTGTTTCGCAAAAATTCTTTTTTGTACTGGTGGCAGCTGTTCTGGTTTTTCTTAACACCTATTCCTTCGGCACAGTTGAAAAGCTTCCCCTTGAAGCTTATCTGGATAATTTTTATGCGCAATACAGCGGTGAATTAAATGAAACCACCTATCAGAAAATAGAAGAACTGAGCAGCATGGTAGCGGAAAATGAACTCAATACGGAAATGGCTGAAGAGGCGTACATGAACGGGGAAATCAGCTTTGAAGAATATTCCGCGCAAATCAACAAGTATTCCTCAAACGATACCGTAATGAACGCCTTGCAGGTTATTGAAAGCCAGATTGAATATATCGAGGCACAGGAAAGCGTTGGTAAAACGGTATATCTGATTGATGAAACCGGCTATGATAATTTATTCGGCGCTGATACTTCTCAGGACAGCACCGTTCAAATCATTACATTTTTGCTGATACTTTTATTTTTAACATACGGTTTAATATCAAAAGATAAAAATAAAGAAATTCTGTGCCTTCTGCGCAGCACGGTCAACGGCAGAACGCAGTTGCTGAAAACAAAATTAAAGATGGGTTTTATGATAACAACCATTGCTTACCTTGCCTGGGTGGGAATTGAACTTATCTATTTCACCACCTACTTTAATATGGATAATTTATCTGCGCCGGTACAAAGCTTACAGATATTTGCGGAATTCCCGCTGAATATTAATATTTTAACCTTTACTATATTGTTTTATCTTTCAAAATATATTGTTTTTATATCTGTTTTCTATATTTTTACAGCGGTAAATATCTTTTTGGAAAACAAAATTTCAATAATCATAAATTTTGCGCTCGTTATTTCACCGTGCCTGCTCGGCTTTTTAGGGCTGGATGTGCTCAGTGATTTTTCCATAACCGGTATTCTTGATTTTACACCCCGGTATGTATCAGATTCATCCTATTTAAACATATATTGCTTGCTTTTGCTGATGCTTTTATTCACTTCCCTGCTTTTAAATATATTCATGTTAAAGTCTTCCGATAAAAAAGGTGAAAGCTTATGATTTTAAAAGTTGTTGATTTATCAAAAAAATACGGCGACAATTATGCCCTGAATAATGTATCCGTAAATTTTGAAAACGGCATTTACGGAATTCTCGGCCCTAACGGTTCGGGGAAAAGCACATTGTTCAATATCATTACGGATAATATTTCTTTGACCTCCGGCTCTGTAACGCTTGATGAAACAAATATTACGGATTTAAAGGAAAAATATCGGCAGATCATAGGATATATGCCGCAGCAGCAAGGATTTTATGAAGATTTTACAGTAAATATGTTTTTAAAATATTTTGCAAATTTAAAAGGCATCAAAAGAAAAGAAGCAGACGCCGCTATTGCAAAAATTCTTGATACCGTAAATCTTAAAGACCAGGCAAAAGACAAAATTAAATCACTTTCAGGCGGAATGAAGCAGCGGGTTTTATTTGCCCAGTCGCTTCTTAACGACCCGAAAATACTGATTCTGGATGAGCCTACTGCCGGGCTTGACCCGAAGGAAAGAATCAATTTCCGAAATATGCTTGCCGCATTGTCAAAAGATAAAATCATACTTCTTGCAACGCATATTGTATCTGATATTGAATGTATTGCGGATGAAGTGATCCTGCTTAAAAAAGGCTGTTTAATCAAGCAGGACACGCCTGAAAATCTGATGAAAAGCGTAACCGGAAAGGTATTTGAAATCAGGGGCGCAAAGGAAGCGCTTTTGGCGCTTCAGCAGGATGTTGGGCTCGGCAACATCATCCATGACCAAAACGGCATTTCCCTGCGCGTTGTAACGGATGAACCGAAAGAAAATTTCCTTCCTGTTTCAAGCAGTATTTCTCTTGAAGATGTGTATTTATATTATTTTGAGTATTTGAAATAAATATGAGAAGGTTATGGCGATGTCAGGTGATTCC
>CAYOPQ010000083.1:0-5104 GCA_964405895.1 uncultured Bacteroides sp.
AAAGCCTATATATGTTACGCCTTCAGGTATATCTATGGTTTTGAGATTCAAACAACCTTTAAACGCAAAATGCTCTATAGATGTTACGCTTTCAGGTATAGTTACAGATTTAAGGCTTCTGCAATAACTAAATGTACCTTCCTCTATTTCCGTTACGCCTTCAGGTATGGCTATGGCTTCAAGGCTTGTACAATGAGAAAATGCGTTACTGCCTATTCTCGTTACACTTTCCGGTATAGTTGCAGATTTAAGCTTTACACAATGGTTAAACGCATCGGCACCTATATCCGTTACGCTTTCAGGTATGGCTATGGCTTCAAGGCTTATACAGTCATAAAACGCCGAATTGCCTATACTCGTCACACTTTCAGGTATCGTAACGGTTTTGAGATTCAAACAACCGTCAAACGCCAAGTAACCTATACTTGTTACGCCGTTCGGTATGGTAATAGAAGTAAGACTTGCGCAATTTCTAAACGCAACGGCACCTATTATCGTTACGCTGTTCGGTATGGTAACAGAAGTAAGACTTGCGCAATTTCTAAACGCATCGGCACCTATTTTCGTTACGCCGTTCGGTATGGTAACAGAAGTAAGACTTGCGCAATTTCTAAACGCATCGGCACCTATTTTCGTTACGCCGCTCGGAATAACAACATCGCCGGTCGCCCCCTGACAACGCGTTAATACGCCGTCTTCAATAACAAAAGCCTCCTGATTGTTCTCTTTCATTCTTCATTCCCCTTTTTTTTTAATATTTTAGAGTGATATGCCCATCCGAAAGCGTCCGCCCTTTTGTGGGTTCACTTCAAAGCCTCGCATTTTATATATATACAAAATTTAGCACAGTGTTCAGAATTTGTCAACACCGGTTCACTTCAAAGCCGCATGCTTTTATATATGCAAAACCGGGCTGCAACCGTTTACGCAAGGCGCTTTTTGATTTCCTGAATATCCATTTTTGTAATGGTTACCTTTTCCGCCAGGGCGCGCGCGATTGCCTCAAACAATTCCCGATTCTGCGCGAGAATCTCTTTTGCCTTATGAAAATATTTTTCCACCTGAGCGGAAGCAATCACCTCGATTTCATGCCTTTTTTGCTCCGAATCATCGTAGCCTTTCAGGTAATTTGAAAATCCGCACACACATTCCTCTCCGATCAATTCGCAAACATTTTCAAAAACAGAGTGCAAATCACCGGCAGCGCCGCAGTTTGTAATGCCGAATTTACATTCCACGCCGGCAATTCCGCCGAGACCGCAGATCACGCGCCGTTTTTTAATGGCATAAGGATCTGTTTCATCGCTGTTAAGCCTTGAATAAACGGTTAATCCCCTGACCTCCTTCTTGCCGCCGAGGATGGACACAATCATCACGCTGCCGGGATTCAGGATCTCCGAAACAACCGCATGCCCCGCCTCATGGTAAACCGCGTGTGCCGGGCGGCTGCTTGCGTTATTCAAAGACCCGCACAAATCAATATTGGTTGAATAGCAGTTTTCATACACATCAAAAACAACATACATACAGGCGCGCACAAAATGCTCCGTTGTTATTATATCGGAGCGCTCCGACCCGGCATAGACAGCCGCCTCGTTTATAACCGTTTCCAGCTTTGCGCACGAGCAGCCCTCAAGCACGCCTACAATAAATTCCGGATCCGGCTCCACTTTAAATTTCTTTTTGGAAAGATAGTGCTTTATGATTTTAACGGCGTCCTCATCCGTGGGCGGCTCTATATTGATAATTCTGTCAAACCGTCCCGCGCGGCGCAGGGAGCGCGGGAGCTTTCCGATTTCGTTCACGGTTGCAAAAACAAAAACATTTTTGCCCTTTACTTCGTCTATGCAGGACTGCACGGTTACATATTCTTCCGTGTTGCTGAGGCGTTCGCTGCTGTTTGAAAATTTATCCAAATCATCAAGCAGCAATATGGACGGCGCGTTCTCCGCCGCCTTTTTAAAGCAGCTTTTAATATGTTTTATAAAATCATCGTTCGGCTTATCCTTGCGGCATATAACGGTATATCTGCCGCAGGCTTCAATCAGGCACTGCGCCATAAGCGTTTTGCCGAGACCCGGCTTGCCGAAAAGCAGCAGACCTGAGGGCGACTCAACGCCGAACCTGGAATACACATCGGAATTTGTAAGCACATCCGCGATTCGCCGAAGCTCCTCTTTAATGTTTTCGTAACCGATAATTTTGTCAAAAGCGTTTGTTTTCATAAAACCTTCTCCTTTTCATCTTCTGTTTTGATTGTACAGCGGGCGATGCTCACTTTTTGGGGCATCCGCGCATTGCGATTTGCCGCGCGAAACGCAATACCCGTTTTCGGAGGCATCACTGCGCTGCTGTCTTTTTAATCGTTTGAGAAAATGTAAATGGTCGGTTTTTTTGAAAAAATTCAATTTTTACATTTTGTTAATATTTTTCCGTTCGCGGTTAGGCCCGAATCAGACAGTAAAAAAAGCGGATACATGGAAAGCCCGTGTATCCGCCTTTGTTTTTTGTATATATCCTTTATTCCGCTCTGTCACACCTTACGGTTACTCTGCTCTGCCCGCCGTAGGTGCAGGTGAAGAGCGTGAGGTCATAGCCGCTGCTCGTCATATCCTCCACCGCCGTCGGGTTCAGCGTATCAATCTCCACAACTTCATATGCTGTGGTGACCCCGTCCATATCCGTAAAATATATCGTGTCTCCGAGAGACAGATTTTTGAGCTTGCCGAAATGCCGTGTATAATTGTGCGCGGCAATCACAAGATCATCCGTTTTCGTTGAGCCGTAATAGCGGCAGGGCGCGATTTTCAGCTGCGCGTAGCTCCAGCTGCTCATGACGGGCAGCTCCAGATCAAGCGACGGTATGGAAAGATAGCCGATATACATGTACCCGTCTATCTCTACCTCCGTCATCTCCGTTCCGCCGGAGTCCGTTTCGCCGATTTCCTCTTCAAGCTGCGTCAGAATATCCTCCGCCGACTGCCCCGCGCGGTAATCTTCCCAGCGGTTCCATACAAAGAGAGCCAGTGCCGCCACGAGCAGTACTGCCCCTATTGCCATAAAGAATTTTCCGAATTTACGCCGCATAGCTCTTCTTCTGCTTCCCGAAGTACATGCCCCAGCCTGCAAGGAACAGCGCTAATCCGAGCACCGCCAGCAGCGGCACCGGCCAGTTCAGCTGCCCTGTTTTCGGCAGGGTGGTTTCCGTATCTGTTGAAGTGGTTGTATCCGTTGTTGCCTGCGTTGTGGTTCCCTCCGGCACGGTTGTCTGCGCCTCTGTAAGCGCGCTGAGCTTTGGCTCTGCGCTTACATCGTAAACATAGGACTCTGTTTCCTCGTCATATATCGGTACGCTTACAATGAACGGCGTGATTGCCTCAAAGCCGTCCGCGGCGTCATTCTGCACAACAAGGTACAAGCCCAGCTCAAGCCCTTCGGCAACCCATGTGCCGTCAGAGGCTATATCGATGGTTGTGCCCGAAATCCCGCTGCCTTCCACATATGCCGCCAGCGTTGCGGCAAGGTTCTTATCCGTAAGGTCATCAAGCGAAACGCCGCTGCCCGCAAACGCTTCCGTAAGGGCAAAGCTGTAGTTGCCGTCATCCGCCGCAACATCGCCCGCTTTGTAGAATGTGAGCGTGCCGCCGCCGACAGCCTCTTCGTTATATACCATGGTTCCGCTTACGGTGCCGGTTTTGGTGCTGTCCGGCACATCATGCGCATATGCCGTAATACTGAAGGCGCAGCATAATGCCAAGCTCATGACCAGCACTGCCAATCGTCTCTGTATTTTCATATCTACATAACCTCCTTATGGGTCCTTATTGTTGCTTCCCTTGCGGGTCTTTCTCTTTTTTCGCGTTTTGATCAGCATTCCCGCCAGCAAAATCACCAGCAAGGGTACCGCTACTATCGGCGCAACGGTTACCGGCTCTATCTGTATGGCGTCCGCCGTCACTCTTGTGGTGGATTCGTTATCGATTCTGTGACCCCTTACCAATAATCGGTGCGTATTGATTCCGTAAGGCGTGCAGGTCATCAGCGTGCAATAGTCCTCCCCTTCCACGATTGCCAGTTCGCTGTAATCCGTAGGCTCCACGATCCGTATTTGATCCACCTCATAGGTCAGCGTTTCATCCAGCACGGTGATTACAAATGTATCCCCTACCTCTAACTGGTCCAAATCGGTAAGCAGCTTTGAGCTCGGCAGGCCTCTGTGCCCCGATATGACCGTATGGGTGCTTTCCCCGCCTACCGGCAGGCTGCTTCCCTCAAGGTGCCCCAGCCCGCTTTGCAGCACCGAATCACTGGTGCCGTGATAGATGGGCAGGTAACAATCTATTTTATCTATCTCTATATATCCGATGACCTCTGTGCCGTCTACGGACAAGAGCGATTCATATTCCTCAAGCTCCTCATCCGAAAGGTTAAAGCGGTCTGCTTGATTCAAAAGCGTTTCGTTATATGCTTTTGCTTCCTCCAGCAGCTGCTCATAGAGGTCGTCTTCCAAATCCGCCACCTTTTCCGCATAGCCTGTTATGGCGCGGGACTGGTGCAGGGAGTTCCACCAGTCGCTTACAGTGGGATACAGCAGCAAGGACAGCCCTACAAGAAAAACCACCAACAAAAGAATTGTTGATACCGTTCTTTTATTCAATCTTTTCTTTTTCATCGTTGACTCTTCTTCATGCAGGGTTCTCCTTGCCGCTGCGTATCAGACTTACGCAGCGGTATTTTGCTCCGCCGTGCCGGAGGAGAGGGCGCCCCTCCGGCATCCGGGAAAACGGCTTGCTTTTTTAAGCCCGTTTTAATTCTGTATTACTCCGCTCTCATGCGGCGGCGTACAACAAGCGCGATGCCCGCGCCGAGAACAAGTACGATACCTACTATATAGATTACCGTGGTGCCTATGCCGCCCGTGCCGGGAAGAAGTGAGCCCGCCACATTCTCAACCTTAGCGGTCTGAGCAAGGTTTGCAGCAGTATAGTCGCCGGCTTCAATGGTAATCGTGGTATCGTCAGCCTTATTATAGCCGTCCGGTACAACCGTTTCAATCAGGGTGTATTCGCCGTCTGCCAAGCCGGTGAATGCAACTGTATAACCG
>CAYOPQ010000084.1:0-4880 GCA_964405895.1 uncultured Bacteroides sp.
CCTGTAGGACCTGTTACACCCGTATCACCTGAAAGCCCAATGGGACCCTGCGC
This sequence comes from uncultured Bacteroides sp., assembly GCA_964405895.1. GTDB lineage: Bacteria > Bacillota > Clostridia > Oscillospirales > Acutalibacteraceae > Eubacterium_R. Next base: position 54 of record CAYOPQ010000084.1, read on the forward strand.
ACCTACAGGACCTTGCGCGCCTGTGGCGCCCGTTGCTCCTGTTGGACCTGTCGGACCCGTAGGTCCCGTTGCGCCTGTGGCTCCGGTCGGACCCGTAGGACCTGTAGGACCGGTTGCTCCCGTGACGCCCGTTGCACCCGTGGCACCTGTCGGTCCGCCTGCGGGACCCGTGGGACCGGTGGCTCCTGTTGCGCCGGTAGCTCCTGTTGCGCCGACGCAGCAAGTATTACAGCATTCCCCGGACTGCCCCGAAGCGCAAATACTGTTTCTGTCAAATCCTCTATAATAAGTCATATATCTTAAATCCACCCTGAGTTTTTTAAACGGACACAAATCAATGTATCCTTTACCATTGTATTCCTAAAAATTTTTTCTGTTACCTAAAACAGTCTCAAAATACTTCTTGTTGTGGATATAAGCGGCCGAATCCGAATCAAAGCTTCCTGCCAGCTCATTATAACGCTCTGCCGTTTCAGGGTCGCCAAGTTTATCATAGCAGACTGCCAGCTGTATAGCCGGGAGGAAACCATAGGCTCTGCGGTCAATGAAGCCGCCGCCTTTTTCATCCGGCTTCAAATTCAACGCGCATAAATACCAATAAACGGCTTTTTCATAGTTCTCCTCGTTAAAGAATAGATTTCCGATATCGCAGCACACTTCCGCTCTGGGCGTATCGTATAAAAACGAGCGGAACAGCGCCTCAAGCGCCCCGGCGCTGTCTTTCGTTTTTTGAAGGCACTTGGAAAGCAGCCTGCAAGCCTCGATATTATTTTCAGACCATCCGCTTCCCGCGTCAAGAAAGCTGCCGAGCACAGCCGCCGCAAGCTCATAATGGCTGTGGTAATACAGCTCGCGGCCGAAATAAAATCTGTCCCGCGGAGAAAAAGGCTCCCCGCGCTTTTCCTGCTCAAGATAAATATTCAGATTCCTTTCGCTGTATTCTGTTTTGACACTCCTGTGCGTAACGGCGGCATCTGAATATATGACCTTACCGCCGTATTCTATTGCCTCATGAACCCTGCCGCGCCACTTAAAGCCGCAGGCGCGCCTTAAAATCCTTTCACGGTAAAACGAATATGCCGGCTTGCCGTTCTTATCAAAAGCCGTATGGTACGGCATCATAACAACATCCTCATTTCCCGTGAGCTGCTTTTTCAGGGCAAGGAGCTTTTGACGGTCGGGCTCAAGCAGCACATCGTCCGCATCAAGCCACATGATATAATCGCATGTCGCCTGTGAAAAAGCGAAATTTCGCGCAGCGGAAAAATCATTGCGCCACTTAAAAAAATATATTTTATCCGTATACCTCTCTGCGGCTTTGACTGTGCCGTCCGTACTGCCGGTATCGGCGATTACAATCTCGTCAAAAACGCCCTTTACGCTTTCAAGGCAACGGGGCAGGGTCTTTTCCTCGTTCTTTACGATCATACAAAGACTGATATTTTGCATATTCATCACCATAGCCTTTCGCAAATCTAACATCATCGGCGCTTTATTGTGCCTAACAAGGCGGCAACGGCGCTCACAGCCGGCTCAAAATCAGACACAAGGCAAATTTTGAGGGCAATATGCTCCCGACGCTATCGCTCAAGCTATACTATGACAAAAAGAAAAAAGCGGGATAAATTTCCGCTTTTTTCCGCTTTAGGTAATATATTCGATTTCATTCAATATGCAATAATTCCCTGCTCCGCGTGATTACTCGCCCGTCAGCTGTTTCCAATGGATCTTGCAATAATAGTTCCCGTCTATAGGCGGATAATCCTCATCGTCAACACGCGCGGCGTTATAGCAGTTATATTCCTCGTCATACGCGCAGCGGACGGCTTCTTCCCCGCCTTCGCTGAGCAAAGGAATAAACGAATACAGGAAAATGCCTGCAACGGCAACCGTAACAACGACGGCGCCTGCCCTGCCGGAAGTCCATTTCAGGAAGCCGAGTTTTGCAAGATCGACCTTTTGGAGCGCCGTAAACGGCTTTACATGGTCAATAAGATACATAACGCCCTTCATCATATAGTAACCCGCGATGCCGGAAAGCGTGCCGATGATCATTCCGCCGATAACATCCGTTGCATAATGCACCATAAGATATACGCGGCTGCCCATGGTGCAGACGGCAAGAGCCGGGAATACCCATGCGAGCTTCTTTTTGCCCTGCGACCTGAATACAAGGAACATGGAAACGGCAATTTCAAACGCCGCCGTGGTGTGCCCGCTCGGGAAAGAGTAATCAGACTCGCTGAGCGCGCCGGCGCCGATATACGCCTCCCAGAACCACTCCAAATCCTGAAGGGTATTATACGGGCGTATTCTAAGGACAAGCGGTTTTGCAATAACATTTGTTACGAGTGTGCCGACAACAATGGCAAATACTAATGCAAAGCCGTATTTTCTTGTTTTTTTGAAAAGAATCAGCACGACCCCTAATATCACAACAGGAATAACAAAAGCTTCATCTCCGAAAGAAGTGAAGAATTTTGCCACAGCAGTTAAAAAAGAATTTTGTATAGCGGCAAAAAATTTAAAAACGGCAATATCAAAATTATAAAAAACAGTATCTATTGATTCGCCAATGGTCAAAAGCATAAAACCCATAAAAATGCCTCCGTAAAGCTTATAGGTTTATATTACCAAACACCGCGCGCGATTTCAAGAGCAGATTTGCGGATTTGTTACAAGTTATTAACATAAAATCAATAATTTTATGATAAGTTACAACACGAGATAAACCGAATTGAACAAACAAGAAATTCAGTTTCCTCTTTTCAGCACATGGATTATAAAAGGAGCAATATGATAACTAACCCTTATAAGGTACTTGGTGTTCCGGACGGAGCTTCTGAGGAAGAATGCGCAAAGGCATATAAAAAGCTTGCCAAAAAATACCATCCCGACCTCAACCCCAACGACAAGCATGCCGCCGAAAAAATGGCGGAAATAAACGCGGCGTTCGACCAAATCAAAAACGGGACTGCTTCAAGCGGCTCGGCGCGTTCCGGCTCAAGGAGAAGCGGAGCGAGAGGAACCGGCGCGCCCGATTATTATACTTCAATAGCGCAGTTCATCAACAACCGCCAATTCACGCAGGCGCTTAATCTTCTGAATAATATTGAGGACAGAAACGCACAGTGGTACTATCTTTCCGCCTGCGCAAACTACGGCGCGGGTCACCGGGAAATTGCGCTTTCCCATATTCAGCAGGCATGCGCCATGGCGCCTGACAATTATACCTACCGTGAAACCTACAACAGGATTCGTATGAGTCCGTACGGCAGCTTCGTAAACCCGTTCGGCGGCTTCGCGGAATTTGACAGCGGCGACGAAGGCTCCGCGCACAGGCATGTCTATACCACGGGGCGAAGGGGCTGTCTTTCAAGACTGCTCAAATTTTTGTTTTTACTGTTTATAATCAGACTGGTATTCTATTTGCTGATGTCTATATTCACATCCGGGTCAGGCAATAACAGCGGCGATTATTATCCGGGGGGACAGCCTCAATCCGGATATTCAGAGGGTTCTGACGACAGTGCTTACGATGATCCCAGCTTCTATTTCGGGCCGCAAAACGGCGAATCCATGCAAAACTGATAAACCGCAAAAATAGTTTACGCGCTTCTGCGCGAAAGGAAACCGACAGTGCGATAAATCAATTTAATTGCCCTCATAATTTGCCTTGCGGCTGATTTTGGGACGGCTGTAATCACCATTGACGCCTTGCAGGCTGCAAAGGGCGCTCAATGATTTCAATTTTCTGTTTGCAGCCTGAAAGGCTATGGTGATCAACTGAAATGAAAAACTTTTTTGCAAAGCTCGGCGCAAAATTCCAGAAATTTATGTTCGGCAGATACGGAATCGACAAGCTGTACCGCGTTCTTTTGTGGTTTTATCTTGCCGCTATACTGCTTGCAATTATTTTGGGCAATACGGTAAACGCCTTGCTTTATACGGTCTTTTCCGCTATAGGATGGGGAATTTTTGTTTTTGCCATGCTGAGGCCGTTTTCAAAAAAGTTGGAAAACAGACGAAAGGAATATGCAAACTGGCTCAAGGTAGAGGGCTTTTTCAAAAAGAAATTCAAGCTGCTTTCCAACAGATGGAAATTCAGAAAAACGCATATTTTCAGAACCTGCCCCGGATGCAAAGCCGTTTTAAGAATGAAAAAGGCTAAGGGCGCCCATATGGCTGCATGCCCGCACTGCGGCAGAAAGTTCAAATTCAGGGTTTTGTTTTAATTGAAATCTGCTTTCTTTTATGTTAATATAGTTGGATGAGGTGAGTGTTCATGCAAATAAAGGAAAGCGCGGAAAATTATCTTGAAACCATTCTTGTTATCCACAATGAAAAGGGCTATTGCCGCTGTATTGACATAAGTAATAAAATGGGATTTTCAAAGCCTTCCGTATCTGTGTATATGAAAAACCTGCGTGAAGACGGTTATGTTAACATTGACGGCAACGGCGATATCACCCTTACCGATAAGGGGCGCGGCATTGCCGAAAAGATTTACGAAAGGCACAATATTATAGCAGGGTTTCTAATGCAGCTCGGCACGCCCGAGGATATTGCGTATCATGATTCCTGCAAAATAGAGCACGATATAAGTGAAGAGAGCTTCAGCCTTATAAAGGCGCAGTACTATAAAAATAAAGAACAAGCTGTCGATAAAGTCGTCCGGAACGCGCAGAAGCTATAGAGTCTTTATTCAACGAGAACAATAACAGTTATTGCGGAATACTTTAAATAAAACAAATTTTAAAACTATATAATATACAAATGAAGTTAAAAACCGCACAGCCGTGCGGTTTTTGCGCTTTCCGCCTTTTG
>CAYOPQ010000085.1:0-4795 GCA_964405895.1 uncultured Bacteroides sp.
ATGCAACTGTTTTTCACATTTGCTTGGCGGAGGCGATATGCTTTTCAAAAAAGGCGTTCAGCGTTTGCTCGTAGAGCGCGCTGCTGCGGTAGTAGCTTTCGGCATGCGCCGCGCCCTCTACGCTCAGCAGTTCCTTTTCGGAGCAGCACGCGTCATAAAGTTCTTTTTCCATATAAAACGGAACGAAATAATCGTTCTTGCCGTGAATAAAAAGAACGGGAACCGCAGAATGTTTCACATGCTCTATGGGCGCCGCGTCCTTGAACGAATAGCGCGCGAAGAGCCTGCACAGCAAATTACAGATATGCAGGACGGGAAACGCCGGCAGGTGAAACGAGCTTTTGAGCTGGTATTCAAATTCAGCCCACGCGCTTGTATACGCGCAATCCGAGATGATACCCCTGACCTCGTCTTTCTTGACTCTGTCGCTCATCATGAGAACGGTTGCCGCGCCCATGGATACGCCGAGCAGAAAGATATTTAAATTCGGGAAGCGCTTTTTTGCATATTCAAGCCACATCAGGGTATCCGCGGATTCATGCGTGCCGTAGCCCATAAAGGCGCCGCCGCTTATACCGCAGCCGCGGTGCTCCGGCATAAGCACGGTAAAGCCGTTATTATAGAAATAATCCGCTTCAACGGCAAATTCGCCGATTGCCGAATTCCTTGCACCGTGGCAGGCAATCAGCAGTATGCCGTTGCTGTTTTGCGGCAAAAGAAGCTTCGCGCGCAGGGCGCAGCCTGCGGAATCCATTTCAATTTCCTCCAGCGGCAGCGATTTAAAATGCTCCGTTGCGGCAAGCAAATCCTTTTCTTTTTGGCTTGACCCCGCATTGCCTGAGATCAGCGTATAGATAAACTTGGGGATGGGTATTGTTTTAAGGGAAATCAGCCCGTTTAAAATAACGGCGCAGGCGGCAAAAAGCAAAATCAAAAGCGCTGCCGCGGCGCATATAACAATCAGCAATATCTTCATTTTATTTTACACACAAAAACATTCCAGCCGTCCGAGCCGCGGTGCTCGGCAATCTCAAAGCCGTTGCTTTCAAAGCAGCTCTCCACTTCTTCTTTTCTTGAATCTATAATTCCGCCCGTTATGAAAACGCCGTTTTTATTCAGGAGCGTTTTTACCTCAGGCGTAAATTTTATAATGACATCCGCAACGATATTTGCCGCCACAACATCGTATTTACCGCTTACATTTTCGGAAAGATCGCCGCTTACCGCGTTGAATACGGGCGGCTCAAAGCCGTTTTCAGCCGCGTTCGCGAGCGCGGTTTTTACGGCGAGCTTATCAATATCCACACCGAACGCGCTTTTTGCACCCAGCAGCAATGCGGCTATGGATAGGATTCCGCTGCCGCAGCCGACATCGAGCACGCTGCTGCCGGGCTTGACATAATCCTCCAGAATTTCAAGGCAAAGGCGCGTTGTGGGATGGCTCCCCGTGCCGAACGCAAGCCCCGGCTCTATCGTAAGCACCGCCCTGCCCTGCGTATCGCCCGCACTTTCCCAGGCGGGCTTTATCAGCAGCCTGCTGCCGACCGGCACGCAATGCCAGTATTTTTTCCAATTATTTATCCAATCCTCCGCCTTACAGCCTTCGGTTTCGATTGTATATTCTATACCCTCGCTGCCCAGGCGCTCCTCTATAAAAGAAATTGCCTCAGACGGATTTTCCTCCGGACTGATATAGATATGTATGATCCCTTTTGTGCGGTCCTTGCCGAGCAGTTCCGACGATATAAGGTCAACATGGGCGATTGCCAGCGTTTGCTCCACAACATCCGAATAATCCTCTATGTAAATACCGTAAGGAACCGTCATATTCGCTATGTTGGCAGCCGTTTCTACATCCTCTGCTTTAACGGAAATTTTGATTTCCGCCCATTCCTGCTGTAAAATATCAGACATACTATGCCCTCCGTTACTCCTCAAGCTCCACTATATGCTCCGTGCCCGAAAGGCCGTGATTATACAGCTTTCTGTTTTCGAGCGACCACTGCCGCTCCGTGAACTTACCCGGCTCCACCTTTTCCGTTGCGCTGTGGAATTCAAAGATCTGCGCGTCAAGCGTATCAAGGGCGGAGAGTATCTGCGCCTCAAGGAACATGGGGCGGACGGGCGAGCCGAATTCCGGAACGCCGTGATGGCTGAGTATCATATGCTCTATAAGCTGCGCTTTTTCCGCGGGCACGCCGAGGCGTTTTGCAGCCTCCTCCACCCATATGGCGCCCTCCACAAGATGGCCTATGAGCTCGCCGCCCGGCGAATAGCCGCTGACAAGCCCTGTTTTTGAAAATGTGAATTCCCAGGTTTTGGCTACATCGTGCAGTATGGCGCCGGAGAGCAGAAGCTCCCTGTTGATATTCGGATAGATTTTGCAGACCTCCTCCGCCAAGCGGACGATTGACGCCGTGTGCAGCATGAGCCCGCCGAGCATTGCGTGATGGAGCCTGTACGCCGCGGGGCTGGAAACAAGAATATCTTTTTTGCTTTCCATTATATCCGTCACAAGATTTTTGAAATCCGGATCCTTGAAGGCGGCTGCCTTTTTCATAAGCATATCGTATATTCTTCTGCCGCCGACAGAGGACGCGGGCACAAGGTCGGAAAGATTATAATCGTCAGACGGAACAGCCGGGCGTATCTGCGTGATCCTGAACTGATCGCGGCCGTTATACTGCTCGATGCTGCCGCGCACCTTGACAACGGTTTCCGCCTCAAATGCTTCCCCGCTGAAATCCCAGAGCTTTGCGGAAATCTCTCCGTCCTTATCACCGAGTATCATATCCAGATAGGAGGAGCCGGTTTTCGTCTTTTTGACCTCGCATTTTTTTATCAGCACAAAGCCTTCCGAAAGGCCGTTTTGGAGTTTGGTAAAGTTCATAAAGCATACCCCTGTCTTACTTAATATTAAACTAATTATATACTAATTTTTAATTTTAATCAATTAAAAAGCTGTATTTGTTATATTTGCGGCGGTGTTCTTGACAAATTATAATTTGATTGATAAACTATGTTATATATTTAGTATAATAATGATTCAGAGTACTTTTAGGATACCTTGATATGGGGGCGGCAATTTGAATTTTGATAATTTATGCATGAACTGTTTTGAAAAACTGACATACGGCAGCATCTGCCGCAAATGCGGCTTTGACAATGACGCGCCTGCCGATATACTGTTTCTGCCGAGGAGATCCGTGCTTGCGAACAGATATGTTGTGGGCAAGGATATTTCGCAGGAAAGCGACGCCGTTACCTATATCGGCTACGATACGGAGCGGGAAGCGCAGGTAACCATACGCGAATTTCTGCCGAAGGGAATCGCAAACAGGCTTGAAGGCAACCCGGATGTGCATGTGCGCGAAAGATTCAGAAAGAATTTTGAGGAATACAAAAGCGCCTTTGCGCGCCTTTGGACAACGCTTAAAGGGCTGAATTCGCTTTCCGCCGTTATACCCGTTGTGGATGTGTTTGAGGAAAACGAAACCGTTTATGCCGTCTGCGAATATATGGCAACCGTTTCGCTCAGAGATTTTCTTATCCAAAGCGAAAACAACAATATCCCGTGGGACAGGGCAAGGCTGATGTTTATGCCGGTGCTTACCACGCTGGAACGCCTGCATGATAAAGGCATTATCCACGGCGGCATAAACCCGGACAACCTTGTTTTGTGCGGCGACGGAAAGGTGCGCCTGGCAGGCTTTTGCATCAGCGAATGCAACACGGCAAGCAGTGAGCTTGAATTTAACGAGCATGAGGGCTACACGGCGCTTGAGCAATATGACAACAACCATAAGATATGCCCCGCTACGGATATTTACGCGTTTTCAGCATGTATATACAGGGCGCTTGTGGGCACCAACCCGCCGAGCGCGCTTTCAAGGGAAACGAACGACCGCCTTATGATTCCGAACAGAATTGCGGAAACCATACCGGCATATGTTATAAAGGCGCTCGGCGCAGGGCTTCAGATCTACCCTGAAAGAAGAATACAAACTGTTTATGATTACAGGGAGCTTTTAAACGCCGCCCCGTCCGTAGTGGCAAAGGCAGCCGACATACAGGCTGTTGAGGAACGGGAGGAGACGCCCGAAGCCGAGGAAAAGACCGTTTCCGAAAAAAAGGGAAACAACAAGCTGAAGATTGCGATTATCATTATTGCTGTTTTGGCGGTGGCTGCCGCCGCGACCTATATTTTCGGATTTTCCGGACTGTTTGATACGGTTGAGGAGGAAACCGAAGCCGAAACCGTAGAAACGGTGACCGTACCCAATTTCAGCACCGCCGGATACAGCGAAGCCGACATAAGGAACAGCGGAACATGGAACGAGCAGTTTACCATATCGTTTGATTACGCTTATTCGTCCGTTTATGACGCCGGAATCGTATTTGAGCAGAGCGTTGCCGCGGGAGAGCAGGTATCAAAGGGCAGCGCAATCGTGCTCACCGTAAGCCGCGGCACCCAAATGGCTGAAGTGCCGGATGTAGGCGGACTTACAGAGGAAGAGGCAACCGAAACACTTGAGGAACTTGGATTTGAGGTAGAGGTTGTATATTCGTACAACGACGGCTCCTACACAGCCGAAACCGTCAAGAAATCGGACGGTATCGCGCCGGAAGCGGGCACTTCCGTTGCCGTAGGCGAAACGATCATCATTCAGGTTTACGGGGAAGTTGAAACAACGACCGCGGCGGAAGAAACGGATTCTGAGGAAACGACCGCGGACGAATGATTGCGGCAAAACGCACTTGCGAAATATGAATATAAACAAAGAAACGGCTCGGA
>CAYOPQ010000086.1:0-4697 GCA_964405895.1 uncultured Bacteroides sp.
GCGCCGCAAAAACAGCTGCGGCAGTCGGCGGCGCCGTTCTCGGAGCGTCTGCCCTAAGCGGTCTTGCAAGGAGATTAACGCACAGAAGGCGCCCGCCTTATGAAAGACCGCCCATGGGTGGCTTCGGACCGGGTCCCGGCGGTCACCGCGGTCCCGGAGGAATGCGATAAAAGACTGCGCTGCCTGCCCTTGAAAGCCCTGCGGAGCGGACGGCGGCGGAGATTATTTTAGAGGAACCTGCTATTATGCCAATACATTCAAAAAAGCAGACCTTCCAGAGGGCGATGAATATTATTTGGAAGTCAAAGCCGCAAATGCATCTGCCGATGTTTATTTGAACGGGAAAAAACTGAAACACCATGACGGCGGATATTCCGCATTTCGCGTAAATATGACAGAGCAGTTGAAGGAGGAAAATCTGATCGTTATTGCCGTGGACAACGGCGTTAATGATTTTGTATATCCGCAGCAGGCGGATTTCACCTTCTACGGCGGGCTTTACCGCGGAATAAATATAATAGCCGTTCCCAAAACGCATTTTGAGCTGGAATATTACGGAACGCCGGGTATAAAAGTGACCCCGCGCGTGGAAGGCGGCAATGCTTTGGTGGAAACAGAAGTATGGCTTTCCGGCGATTGGAGCGGAAAAACGCTTGAATATATCCTGAAAGAACAGGATGGAACGGTTGTTGAAACGAAGCGCACCGGCGCCGAACAGATTGCGGTTCGCTTTGAAATCCGCGGGGCGCATAAAATGGATAACACACGGCTTACAACCATGACATGCCTTTCCATGTCAAACCCCGAAATTGAGGATTATGAATCCGCAGATCCAATGCTGTCTGCATATGGGCTGATAGAGATGGGCAAATGCTGGGCAGGCGATCTTGAACTTACAGATTATAGGATCAGCCCGATATACGGGGATATTTCAGTCTTGCAAAATGTATATCTGTTTGTGGGCACAAGAGAAATTTTTTATCCGGATGTAACGCTTTTTTATTCCATGCTTCAGGAGCAGGGTGTTTCCGCGGAGCTGTATATCGGCGAGGGCATGAACCACGATTACCCGCTATACCCCATTCCGGAGGCAGATGACGCAATTGAGCAGATTTGCAGTATTATTCAAAGCTAAACCGGATTAAAAATCATATGAAAAGCCCTTTGGGGCTGTGCTCCCAAAGGGCTTTAAAACCTTTGTATGCTACTCAACAACGGCAGGGAAACTTTCGTTTGTAAAGCGAACAAAAATGCTGTTATACATCCTCTCGGCAAGTTCCTCTATATCCATGGTGTTTTCATCAAATATATTGGCAATTATAAATCCCGCTATACCGTAGGTAATAAATTCACGAATAAAAGCGGCATCATCTGATTTTTTGTATCCGGATTTCACCGCGCGGCAATAGAACGCGGAGCAGTATTCCTCAATACTGTTTTTCATAAGCGTTATCATATATCCGCCGAGCGAGGAAGCAATGCATTTTCTGAAAAACAGCTTATTCCTTATGATTTCGCTTAAATATATAACCGTGGCTTCTTGAATGGTGCCGGCGTTTTTGGCGGCTTCAACCTTTTCATGGGTATACTGATTAATGCCCCAGTTGATAAGCTCCTTAATATCTGTAAAATGATAATAAAAGGTCTGCCTGCTGATGTTGCATTGATGTACGATCATCGTAACGGTGATTTTGTCAAAATCATAATCCGCAAGCAGCTCCGAAAAACCTCTTAATATATGCAGCTTTGTTGCCTTAGCCATTTTAATCCCACCTTTCTGCTAAATATAATAGCATAATAATACAGCATTGGCAACAATGTAAGTACATAATTTAGAATTTTGTAATATATTAAGAATTTTTTAATAACAGCAATATAAAAACGCTGTTTGAGGCATTTCCTCAAACAGCGTTTAAATCTTTATTTTTCTTCAAGGATCCTAAGGTACTTTTTATATTTTGAATTTAAAACGCTCTGCTCCTCCGATTTCTGCGCAAGCTGGTTTACGGCAACCGTAGATCTGTTTACAGGGGCAATCGTTCCCGCGCCGGCAACACAGCCGCCGGGGCACGCCATACCCTCAAGCAGGTAGCCGTTATATTTCCCGGCTTTGGCAAGCTGAAGCATTTTGCGGCACTCGGGCAAGCCCTCCGCTCTGGCGGTAAGCACTTCGCGGTCCGGATCCATTTCCCTGATAGCATTTTCAACGGCTCTTGCAACGCCGCCGCTTACGGCGAAGCCCTTACCGTCCCCGCTTGATTCGCCGCCGAGCGGCGCGTCCTCCTCACAGGCGGAAATATCAATTTCCTTAGCGTCCAGTATGGAGCTGAATTCCTCAAAGGTAAGCACAAAATCAACATAGCTTCTTATGGTTCTGCGGCTTGCCTCAAGCTTTTTCGCCGCGCAGGGGCCGACAAAAACAACCTTGCATTCGGGGTGGTTCTCTTTGATCAGGCGCGCCGTTAGAACCATGGGTGTAAGTGCCATGGATATATAGGGCGCGAACTCCGGAAACAGCTTCTTTGCCATAACGGACCACGCGGGGCAGCAGGAAGTTGCCATAAACGGCTGCTTTTCGGGCACCTCGTTCATAAAATCCTGCGCCTCTTCTATTGTGCAGAGGTCCGCGCCTACGGCAACCTCAACAACATCCTGAAAGCCGAGCTTTTTAAAAGCGGTTCTGATCTTTCCCGTGCTCACATTCCCGAACTGGCCGGCAAACGCCGGAGCAATGGCGGCATAAACGGGCGTATCGCTTTTAATGGCGGTTATCGTTTGGTATATCTGGCTCTTATCAATAATGGCGCCGAACGGGCAGTTGACAAGACACATGCCGCAGGATACGCATTTATCATAATCGATCTCAGCTCTGCCGAGGGAATCGGATTTTATGGCGTTCATGCCGCAAACCTTTTCACAGGGGCGCTCCTGCTTGATGATTGCGTTATAACTACAGGCTTTTATGCACATGCCGCATTTCACGCATTTTTCCTGGTCAATAAACGACCTGCCGTTCTTTATGGAAACGGCTTTTTTGGGGCAGACCTCCACGCAGGGGTGCTCCAGGCAGTTCTGGCACCCGTTTGTAACAAACACCCTGGTTTCGGGGCAGCGGTTGCACGCGAACTTTATAATATCTATAAGCGGCGGCTCGTAATATTTTTCGTCAACAAGGCTTTCGTCAACCCCCTCGCAGATTGAGGCAAAGTCGTTAAAATCCCTGAGCGAAACGCCCATTGCTGCCCTCAGCCTTTCCGAAACGATCTCGCGCTCTACGAAAACGCTGTCCCTATACTGGGCAACATCCCCGGAAATGATTTTATAGGGCAGGTTTTCAAATTTTTTTTGGTCCCAGCCCTCATATGCCATTTTCGCAACTTCCGTAAATATGATTTTGCGAAGATTGGATTTAGTCGTTTCAATACCTCTCATATATACTAATTGCTCCTTATTCCTTTTTCGCCAAATATAATAACAGATTAAAGAGGTAAAATCAATGAAAAGATATGGAATTTGCTCAATTTTTCACAAACCGTTTCAGAATCAAAATTTCCGCGGCTGAACGAGCCGAACGCGCGCCCGCGCGGTATAAAAAAAGCCCTGCCGGACTCCTTTAACGATTTCGTTCACAGCCTCAGCCGAGGGCAACATCAAGCGCCAGCATAACCGTAAAGCCCAGCGCAAAGCAGAGCGTTCCCGTATTTGAATGGCTGCCGCTGCTCATCTCCGGCACAAGCTCCTCCACAACAACATAGATCATGGCGCCTGCCGCAAAGCTGAGAAGATAAGGCAGCACCGGCGTAACCAAGCCTGCAAAAAGTATGGTTATGACCGCGCCGAGCGGCTCCACTATGCCCGAAAGCGCGCCGCCCAGAAAGGCTTTGAATTTGCCCGTGCCGCGGCTGTGCAGCGGCATGGAGATGATAGCGCCCTCCGGAAAGTTTTGAATAGCTATGCCCAAGGACAACGCAAAGGCGCCCGCCGCGGAAATATCCGTGCTGCCGGCGAGCATCGCCGCGTATACCACGCCTACAGCCATTCCCTCCGGTATATTGTGAAGCGTTACGGCAAGAACAAGCTTTGCCGATCTGGAAAGCGAGCTTTTAAGTCCCTCGGATTCATCACCTTCAAGGTGCATATGGGGAATAATATTATCCAGCAGAAGAAGAAACAGCACGCCTGCCCAGAAGCCCACCACTGCCGGTATGAATGATAATTTTCCCATATAGGACGCCTGCTCCATTGCCGGAATCAGCAGGCTCCATATACTTGCCGCAACCATAACGCCGCCTGCAAAGCCCGTGAAAACGCGCTGAACATTTATATTCAGCTCCTTTTTCATAAAGAAAACGCAGGCAGAGCCGAGCACCGTGCCCAGAAACGGCAGCAGCAAGCCCTGAATGACATTTATATACATTTTATCACCGTTTTATTTATGCTGGTTAGACAAGACTAACCATATTTGCATTATAGAATATCCATGCCCTTGTGTCAACCGTTCTTAGACTCCTTTTCCTCGTTATTATATGCAGTATGCGTCTTTTTGCCATAAAAATGCTTCTATAATAAATATTGTGATTCCCATCCCAACATTGACATAGAGCCTTTATTTATTCTGCTTCTGCTCATGAAAAAGAACAAAAAAAATAGCCGCTATGTGCTTTTAAAACATAGCGGATATTTTTTAAAATAGCAAC
>CAYOPQ010000087.1:0-4505 GCA_964405895.1 uncultured Bacteroides sp.
TAAAACAAGGCGGGGCTGCCCCCGCCTTACAGACTGTCGATAAAAAGGCAAGCGCGTGCCCGCCTTATCTTACAGTTTGAATTTACGATATACTTTTTTACCCTTTCTGATGATAACGCCGTTCTTAACGGCATCTTTTGAAACGGACATGTACGGATCGTCAACCTTAACATCGTCAACAACAATTCCGCCCTGCTGAACAAGCCTTCTGCCCTCACTCTTGGATTTGATCATTTCGCCCTTGAGCATAAGCTCAAGAACTGCGATTCTTTCGTTTTCATCAAAATCGCCGTCCTCTACAACCGTAAAAGGCATATTCGAATCATCCGCACCACCGGCAAAGAGAGCGCTTGCCGCCGTTTTCGCTTTGACCGCTTCCTCTTCACCGTGAACCATTTTTGTGAGTTCAAAGGCAAGTATCTCCTTTGCGGTATTCAACTGACTGCCCTGCCAGGACTCCATTTCATCTATTTCCTCAAGCGGCAGGAATGTAAGCATTCTGATACATTTAAGGACATCCGCATCCGCAACATTGCGCCAATACTGATAAAAATCGTAAGGCGAGGTCTTATTGGGGTCAAGCCAAACGGCATTTCCCGCGGTTTTGCCCATTTTATTGCCCTGCGCGTCAGTCAAAAGCGTAATTGTCATGGCGTGAGCGTCCTTGCCGAGCTTTTTGCGGATAAGCTCCGTGCCTCCGAGCATATTGCTCCACTGGTCGTCGCCGCCGAACTGCATATTGCAATCATAATGTTTAAAAAGATGATAAAAATCATACGACTGCATGATCATATAATTGAATTCGAGGAAAGACAGACCCTTTGCCATTCTTTGCTTATAACATTCCGCGCGCAGCATATTATTGACCGAAAAGCATGCGCCTACCTCGCGCAAAAGCTCAACATAATTAAGGTCGAGCAGCCAATCCGCATTATTCAGCATTAACGCCTTGCCGTCCGAAAAATCAATAAAACGCTCCATCTGCCGTTTAAAGCACGCCGCATTATGGTCAATATCCTCACGGGTCAGCATTTTTCTCATATCGGTTCTGCCCGAAGGGTCGCCGATCATCGTGGTGCCGCCGCCGATGAGCGCGATCGGCTTGTTGCCTGCCATCTGAAGTCTTTTCATCAAAGTGAGCGCCATAAAATGGCCCGCTGTAAGGCTGTCCGCCGTGCAGTCGAACCCAATATAAAACACCGCTTTGCCGCCGTTTACCATTTCGCGTATTTCATCCTCGGCAGTTACCTGCGCAATCAAGCCGCGTTTGCGCAGCTCCTCATAGATTTCCATTTATATATCCTCCTGTGCTTTGTTCAACATTTCCTCCGCGCTGTCCAGCAAGGACTGCGTGATCTGAAGCCCGCCCATTATTCTTGCAAGCTCGTGCTTCCTTTCATCTGCGCTTAGGGGCGTTACCTGCGTATAGGTTCTGCCGTTTTCAAACTGCTTATTAATCAGAAAATGCTCGTCCGCGAAAGCCGCAATCTGAGCGGAATGCGTAACGGTTATAACCTGCGTGTTTCTTGACAGTTCCTTGAGCTTCAAGCCGATTTTTCCGCTGGCTCTGCCGGAAACGCCTGTGTCTATCTCATCAAAAATCAGTGTATCGACCGTATCATTATAAGCGATAATATTTTTAATTGCAAGCATGATTCTGGAAAGCTCTCCGCCGGACGCTATCTTTGCAAGAGGCTTCGGCGGCTCGCCCGGATTGGTTGAAATCAGAAATTCAACCTTATCCGTTCCGGAAGAAGAAAGAATGCCTTGCTTGAAGTCAACAATAAAGCTGATTTTCGGCATATCTAAAAATTCAAGCTGCGCTTTTACGCTTTTTTCAAATTCCGCGGCGGTTTCTTTCCTGAGATTCGAAAGCCGCTCTGCAAGTTTATTGACTTTTTCCAGCGCAACATCATAGTCCGCGGTAAGCCTTTCAAGCTCAAGCTCATCCGTTTTGATGGCGCTTCTTTTTTCCTTTGCAAGCTCAAGCGCGCTTAACATCTCTTTTTCTGTTGCGCCGTATTTTTTACCGAGCCTGTACAGCAGGTCCAGGCGTTCTTCGATACTTTCTTTTTCCTGCGGATCGTAATCAAGCTGAGAAATCGCGCTTTCAACAAGGCTTTTTACCGATTCAAGCTCATCGCCGGCATTTTGCAGCAAGGAATATGCGGCAGCCGTATCCGCTGACAGTTCAGCATATTTTTCAATTTCTTTGGCAGAGGTGGAAAGCGAAACCAACACGCCCGGCAGTTCATCATTTCCGTTCAGAGCAGAAAGAAGATTGTTATAGGCTTCCAGTGCCGAATCCGCATTGTCAAGCAGCTTTTTACGCGAAATGAGCTTTTCCGTTTCGCCCTCTCTGATCTCGGCTTTCTCCAGCTCGTTTATTTGGAATTCAAGGTATTCCATATTTTTATCATTCTGTTCCGCCTGGGAAGTAAGCTGCTTGAGCCTGCGCCGGATACTTATAAAATCAGAAAACGATTCTTTATATTCATGAATCAGCCCTTTATCGCCGCAGAGCATATCAATGAATGCACAATGGTGAGCCGGGTTTAAAAGGGACTGGCTGTCGTGCTGGCCGTGGATATTCACAAGAGCGCCGCCGATTTCCTTTAACACGGATACGGTTGCCGTTCTCCCGTTGACCTTGCAAAGCGATTTGCCGTCGCTCCCTATTCTGCGGGAAAGAAGCAATGAGCCGTCCTCCTCCGCATTATAGCCCAACTGTGAAAGCTTATCTTTTACGGAGCCGTTGATATCGGTGAAAAAAGCTGACACAAAGGCGAAATCAGCGCCTGTTCTGACCAGCTCCCTTGAAGTGCGTTCACCGAGTATTGCGTTTATTGAATCAACCACAATGGATTTTCCCGCGCCGGTTTCACCGGTAAGCACATTAAAACCGGGCTTAAATTCTATCTGCGCCTTTTCAATAACGGCAATATTTTCAATTTCAAGCGTTTTTAGCATTTATGACATTCTCCAAATCAGATGTAAAACCGCGCGCTGCCTTTTCATTTCTGCACAGCACAAAAATCGTATCATCGCCGGCGATTGTTCCCAATACGCCTGCCCAGCTTGTTGAATCGATTGCGGCGCACACCGCGCCGGCTGTTCCCGAGCGGCATATTATACACACTGTATTCACGGCGTAATCAACGCTTAATACGGATTCAACAATAATGCTGCTTTTACCTAAATAGTCGCCCGAATTAAGCCCCCTTGTACCGGAGGAATACACATATCTGCCCTCTTCCGAAAGCTCTTTTACGAGGCGCAGTTCCTTGATATCCCTTGATATGGTCGCCTGCGTGACATCAAACCCGTTTTCCTTAAGGTACACCTGAAGTTCTTCCTGCGTTTCGATTTTATATTCTTTTATGAGCTCTAAAATTTTTTCCAGCCTTTTTTTCTTCATTTTACCGAGCCCCTCTCAATAATTTTCTTCTTGACGATCTGATAAAAATTATCCGGCTTTAACTTAATAAGCTTAGCCCTGTAATTTGAAAGCGAAACGGAAACAACGCTGTTTTCAGCCAAAGCAATCGGCTGTTCACCGTCACAGGTCAAAACCGCATTATTGGAAACATCGCTGTCCGCCGTAACATTAAGGCTGTATTTTGAATTGACAACAATACTTCTGTCAACAAGGGAATGCGGGCAAATCGCCGTAATTACAAAGCAGTTCAGATCCGGGCTCAGCACCGGTCCTCCGGCAGCGAGCGAATACGCAGTAGAGCCTGTGGGCGTAGAGATGATAACGCCGTCCGCCCTTACATTTAAAAGGTTTGTATTTTCCGAATCTACATTGAAATCAATAAGGCGGGCAAAGCTTCCCCTTGAAACAACGGCGTCATTGAGGCAGTGATTTTGGCTGACCGTTTGCCCGCCGTTGATAACATCCGCTTTAAGCATGATGCGCTCGTCTACGGTGTAATTTCCGTCAAGAACGGCGCGGAGAAGAGGCAGCTCATTGCGCTCAACCGAGCTGAGAAATCCGAGTCTTCCGCCGTTTATGCCCAACGCAGGCTTGTCGTTGATAGCCGCGTTTTTGGCAACCTTCATCGTACTGCCGTCGCCGCCGAGAATAACGGCAATATCACAGACTTTGTACATTTCTTCCTCAGGCATCAGACTGATATTGCCTTTACCGAATATTCCGCCGCCGTTTTCGTTAAACACTAATTTATTTTGCTCTGATGAAAGGACATCAATTACCTCTTTTGCAAGAGAGCGAATATCATCTTTTTCAAGATTTGCAAAAACCGAAAATATCATGACAGCTCCTTATGTGATTGATCAACCGTAAAAGCGGCGTCTACGCATTGCGAAACAGCGGGCGCATCGCTCGGCGAAAGCAGAATAAGATACTCTATATTCCCCTCCGGTCCTTTAACCGGCGAAAAATCAAGCCCCAAAACAGAAAAGCCCTCCGCCAAGGCGTAATCCATAACATTCGTTATCACTTCAATATGTACATCAGGGTCGCGCACAACGCCCTTCTT
>CAYOPQ010000088.1:0-4094 GCA_964405895.1 uncultured Bacteroides sp.
ACAGTCCCGCTTACTATTTCTGCGCGGTGCTCGGTTTCGCCAATATTGTACTCGTGGCTGTGGCGTTCCGCGGCGCTGCCGCGCGCGCTGAGCGTTCCGGTCCGGATCCGTCCGGAGCCCTGCCGGATCCCGGGACCTGAACCCGCTGAAATGAACATATCTGCCTGTTAATTATTACATTTTTTTACAGAGCCTCTCTAATTATACTTTTTTTGTTAGAGGGGTTCTAATTATTAAAAAACTGAATATTGGATCATCATATTTATTATCAGAAATATTTACGGAACGGAGGTGCCTTATGGAACTTCTATATTTAGTCCTGTTAATTGCTATAATTGTTATATTTTTCGTCCTTGTCCGACGCCCGATGTATGAGTGCGTTCTGTTCGCGTTTCTCATCGTTGCAGCGATCTCCGGGCACATAACAGACATACCCCGTTATCTGGTCGCAGGCGGATCCAGTTATCTTCTCTATACACTGACCGCGTTTATGGCACTGTCCATTGTGATTGAAAAAACAGGCATTATCACAGATTTCATCAATGTCATAATCGCTTTTGTCGGACGCTTTTCCGGCGGCGCCGGATATGTGGCTCTTCTCGCCAGCGCAGCTTTCGGGGCGCTGTCGGGAACAGGCCCGGGAAACGCGGCCGCGACAGGAGTCGTTGCGATCCCGGCCATGAAGAAAACGGGATTTTCCGCTGAGCTTGCAGCCAGTGTAGAATCCGCCGCCAGCTCCCTTGGTCCCGTCATCCCGCCTTCCGGTACTGTAATCGCGATTTACGGATTCCTGGAAGTGTTATATCCCGGATGCTGTACTTTTTCTGAGTTCTGGCTTATTATGTGGGGTGTGAGCATCATATTTATCATTCAACGGCTGCTCCTGCTGTTTGTTCTGATCAAAAAGGAGCACATTTCACCAATCCCTAAGGAGGAACGCCTGCCGGTGTCCGTTGCTCTTAAAAGGGGCTGGAAAGCTGTACTCCTTCCGGTTATCGTATTCATTCCGTTCCTGTTTGACGGGCTTTTTAACAGTACGCTTATCACTGAACGCGTAGGAAGTGAAGTCGCAGATTCCTTTACAAGTATTCTCCTTGTCCTGATCCCGAGCATCGCCATAGCCTATGTCCTTCTGCTCCAGTGGATCGAAGGGAAACGCATCGGATTCACCAGGCTAAGTGAAATGTTTTTTGATTCCATACCTTCTATTGCCCCGGTCACATTTCTTGTAATCTGCGGATTCGCGATCGGAGAGCTGTTCACGGACATCGATCTTGGAGGAGCGATTGAAATGATGACCGAAAACATGAACCTTTCACTCTGGGCTGTCGTCATTATACTTCCTCTTGTTCTGACACTTCTCGGAATGTTCCTTGAAGTTATGACGATCTGCCTGCTGGTCACCACCCCGTGTCTGCTGATCGGCGCGGCCGTAGGCATCAATCCGATCCTCCTAGCTGCTATGATCAGCATCATGGCAGTTGCCATGGGTCATATGACGCCGCCTTTTGCCCTTACTTTCTACGTATCCATGGGCATTGCGGAGTCTGATTTTATCGGGACCACCAAATATGCCGTAATCTGGTGTGTCGCCCAATATATTGTTACCATCCCTGTTTTGCTGGGATGGATCCCGGTTCCTGGAATGATTCCATTCAGCCCCTAACTGTACATAGTATTGTATATTTTAAATTTTATTAACATATTATTATAAAAACATAAGAACCGACAGAAAGAAGGGATTATCATGAAGAAAAACATAGGTTCAATATTAGCCTTATATCCGACTCCTGTTGTAGTTGTGGGCGCTATGGCAGGCAATAAACCTACGTGGACACTTGTAGGTCACATAGGCATTATCGGACATGACAGAATCCTTGTCAGTTTATCTTCTGCTCATTATATTAATCTATTTATCAAAAAGAACAGGAAACTGACTTTGAACCTTGTCGACGAAAATATACTTTCAAAAGCTGACTATACAGGCGCTGTAAGTGGTAAAAAATCGGATAAATCAGAAGTATTCGCATATGAACCGGGTGAATCCGGCGCGCCTGTGATTTGCGAGTCTCCTCTGACAATGGAGTGTTCTGTTGTGGATATTTACAATACACGGGGATTTGAGAACTTTATCTGCTCCCTTGATAACACTTATGTAGAAAAGGAACATCTTAATGAAGCCGGTAAGATCAACTATCAGACACTGAAACCGGTACTGTTTGAGTTCCCAACTTATGAATATCTGCAGACAGGTAAAGTGATTGGAAAATGTCTGTCTTTTATGAGTCCAAAGGAATAATTCAGAAAAAATCAGGAAGGAGCGAACTGTTTTGAAAAGATTTTCCGTTTTTTTAACAAGATTATTTTCCATACTCATCACGGTCGGTCTGACCGCCGGATTGATATTATCAGTGTTTTTCGTGATCGGATTTTGTATTGGCGGAGCAAGCGGCTCCGGGATATGTTATTTCATTTCTGACAGAATCCTGCCGTATGAATATCTTCTTGCTGAGATCGCGGCCATTATAGGAATGATAAAGATGTATCTCAGCAAAGAGAAAACTTTTGTCATGGATGTCTCCCTGTCTGATATCAGAAAAAAGAAGCAGGAAACAAACTACTCATCGGAAGATACGAAAGAAGACTGATTGTTTTTTCATATCATAATTTTCTATCAAAGACAGCCCCGTCCGTACAGACAGGACTGTCTTTATATTCATTGTCAGAAATCAACTTCTGCTCCGTAATATGTGCATGTGAGCAGTTTCTCCATTGCAGCCGGATCGATGGCACGCGGGTTAGATCCTGTGCACGCATCTCCAACAGCCAGTTCAGCGATATGAGCCACTTTCTCTTTGAACTCATCTTCGTTGATACCGAAGTCTTTCAGCGTCTTCGGAATGTTCAGTTTTTCATTGAACTCATTGATCTTCTCGCGAAGGCTGTTGATGAGGGCTTTCTCCGATGTTCCCTCAAGTCCCATCCTGCGGGCGATCTCCGCATAGCGGCTTGCCGCGGTCGGATCTTTTGCATTATACGCGATCACATACGGAAGATAAATCGCATTTGCACATCCGTGCGGTATATGTCCTGTGGAGAATGCGGCTCCTGTCTTGTGGGCCATGGAGTGTACGATTCCGAGCAGCGCGTTTGAAAACGCCATGCCCGCGAGGCATTGTGCGTAGTGCATCTGCTCTCTCGCTTCCATATTGCAGTTGTAAGATGCCGGAAGGTAATCCAGTACCATCTCGATCGCCTGAAGCGCGAGCGGATCCGTAAACGGCCCGTGAAGTGTGGATACGTACGCCTCGATCGCGTGTGTCAGCGCATCCATTCCTGTGTAAGCGACCTGTTTTACCGGAAGTCCGGATACAAGATCCGGATCAACGATCGCAACATCCGGTGTAATGTTAAAGTCGGCGAGCGGATATTTTACACCTGTCTGGTAGTTTGTAATAACAGAGAACGCCGTAACTTCTGTCGCTGTTCCGGATGTTGAGGGAATAGCGGCAAATTTTGCTTTCTGTCTCAGTTCAGGAAAGTTAAACGGTGTGCAGAGATCCTCAAAAGAAGTCTCCGGATACTCGTAAAACGCCCACATAGCTTTCGCGGCGTCGATCGGTGAACCTCCGCCCATAGCTACGATCCAGTCAGGTTCAAAAGCACGCATGGATTCGGCGCCTTTCATGACGGTCTCGACAGACGGATCCGGCTCAACGCCCTCAAATATTTCCACTTCCATGCCTGCCTCTTTCAGATAGTCCGCAGCTTTGTCAAGAAATCCCTAGCGTTTCATAGAACCGCCCCCTACGACGAGCATGGCTTTTTTCCCTTTTAAGTGCTTCAGCTCCTCCAGGCAGCCCTTTCCATGATAAATATCTCTTGGTAAACAAAATCTGCTCATAACCTGCATCTCCTTTGATATTATTGTTATTTTTTTAACATAGTTATTATAGCTCGATTTAAATTAAAAAACAACCCTTGTATTGGCAAAAATACATAATATTTTACGCAATACAAGGATCGTTTTAAGAGCAGACCTGTTAATCTGTAGTAATATAGTTTCTTGTCGTGACCTCTGTTGATTTTCCGTT
>CAYOPQ010000089.1:0-4092 GCA_964405895.1 uncultured Bacteroides sp.
CAGCGGTCGGTTTCGTCACCCAAAGCAGGCGCGCTGCCAGCTGCGCTACACCCCGGAAAATAACCCGTATATTTCGCTTTCAAAAACATTGTGAGGGCGCTTTTTTTGCTCCCGTTTGCAAAAAATATAATAATATAAGGCGGTGCATTTGTCAAGCGCAGTTCGGAAAATATGAACAAAATCGGAATGTACTTGAAAATCGGAGCGTTAAAGTGTATGATATACTATATTAAGAAAAAAGAGGTCAGCCTATCATGAAAACTTGTTTAATCGTTGTGGATTATCAAAACGATTTTGTAAACGGTTCCCTCGGGTTTGAAAAGGCAGGGGAGCTGGACGGCAGAATCTGTGATAAAATAGCCGAGTACCGCGCTGCCGGCGGAGATATCCTATTTACGCTGGATACGCACGGCGCGGATTATCTTACGACGCGCGAGGGGCGCTGCCTTCCGGTAGTGCATTGCATTAAGGGGACGGACGGCCATAACCTTTACGGCAAAACGGCGCAGGCGGCGCGTGAGGAAGATGTTTATTTTGAAAAGCATGCTTACGGCTCCGACGCGCTTTACGAATACCTTAAAACCGCAGGGTATGACGAAATTGAGCTTTGCGGCTTGGTAAGCAACATATGCGTTCTCTCAAACGCGGTGCTTGCCAAAACGGCTCTGCCGGAGGCGGATATTTCCGTAGACGCGCTCTGCACCGCTTCCAACGATGATACGCTTAACGCAAAGGCGCTGGATATACTTGAATCGATCAATGTGCAAATCAAAAACAGGGAGAAAATTTGATGGAAAAAAGAAACCTCACAATGCTGTGCGATTTTTACGAGCTGACCATGGCGGGAGGATATTTTAAGAATCAGTTTCACAACAGAAACGCGTATTTCGATGTGTTTTTCCGCACCGTTCCGGACGGCGGCGGCTTTGCCGTTGCCGCGGGGCTTGAGCAGATTGTGGATTATATTCAAAACCTGCATTTCAGCCCGGAGGATATTTCATACCTGCGCTCTAAGAAGATGTTTGACGAGGATTTTCTGAAATATCTTGAAAATTTCAGATTTACAGGCGATATTTACGCCGTGCCGGAGGGGACGCCCGTTTTCCCGTATGAACCGCTCATCACGGTGCGCGCGCCGGCTATAGAGGCACAGCTTATTGAAACCTATATGCTGCTTCAGATAAATCATCAGTCGCTTATAGCAACCAAGGCAAACCGCATCGTGCGCGCTGCGCAGGGCAGAACCGTGCTTGAATTCGGCTCACGCAGGGCGCAGGGGGCGGACGGAGCCGTAATCGGTGCAAGAGCGGCATATATCGGCGGCTGCGCCGGCACTGCCTGCACGCTTACAGATGAGCTTTACGGCGTTCCGGCAGGCGGTACAATGGCGCATTCGTGGGTGCAGATGTTTGATTCCGAATACGAGGCGTTTGAGGCGTACTGCAAGCTGTATCCGCACAGCACCACGCTGCTTGTTGATACCTACAACACCCTGAAAAGCGGCGTCCCGAACGCGATAAAGGCGTTTAAAAATGTGCTGATTCCGCAGGGTATAACCAATTTTGCAATCCGCCTGGATTCTGGGGATATATCCTATCTTTCTAAAAAAGCGCGCAAAATGCTTGACGACGCCGGCCTTGAATGCTGCAAAATTACGGCGTCGAACGCTTTGGATGAGTACCTGATCCGGGATCTTATGATGCAGGGCGCGGAAATTGATACCTTCGGCGTGGGCGAAAGGCTTATCACAGCCAAAAGCTCTCCCGTTTTCGGCGGCGTTTACAAGCTTGCGGCAGTTGAGGGTGAAAACGGGGAAATCATCCCCAAAATAAAGATAAGTGAAAATACCGCGAAAATCACCAACCCGCATTTTAAGCGGCTTTATAGGTTCTATGACCGTGAAAGCGGAAAAGCGCTTGCAGATGAGCTTTGCCTCAGAGACGAGGTAATAGATGAGAATCAGCCGCATACGATTTTTGACCAAAACGCAGTGTGGAAAACCAAAACGCTCACGGATTTTACCGTGTGTGATCTGCAAAAGCAGATTTTCAAAAACGGCGAGCTTGTTTACGAGCTTCCGGCACTTGATGAAATCCAAAGCTACTGCGCGCAGCAGATAGATACGCTTTGGGACGAGGTTAAGCGTTTTGAAAATCCGCACACATATTATGTGGATCTTTCTAAGAAGCTTTGGGACGAAAAAAGGCGTCTCCTGAGCGAGAAAAAGCTTTAAACAAATGTTTACTTGATCTTTGGAGTGGTTGCATTGAGTGAAAACAGTAAAAGCAATAATAAAAAGAAAAAAATCATTATTGCCGTTGTTGTATTGCTGCTTGCGGCGGCTTGCGCGGTTGCGTATCTTGCCTACAGCGGGTATTTTGAGTGCGAGCCTACAACGCAGACAACCGAGGAGACCGAAAGCACGGACGGCACGGAGGAAAGCACCGTTCCGGCATATTATGAGGATTACTATGAGGTGAACAACGATTTCGTAGGCTGGATAAGCATAGACGGCACCGATGTAGATTATCCCGTCGTGCAGGGCGATGATAACGAATACTATCTGACCCATAATTTTGAAAAGGAATATGAATCGCGCGGTACGATATTTATGGATTACCAGAGCGATCCCGATTTCGGATACACCAATACGGTGATTTACGGGCATAACTGGCTGGATGATACGGTGTTCTCGGAGCTCACGCAATATTCGGATATTGAGTTTTACCGCGAGCACCCCATTATAGAGTATAATACAAGAACGGAAGTGCACCAGTGGAAAATCTTTGCCGTATTTATTACAAGCGCCTCCGAGGATGAGGATAACGGCTATGTGTTCAACTTTATCTACCCGGACATGGGCGGTATAAATTTTGAAGGCTATATGGAAGAGGTGTATGAACGCACGCTGTATTACACCGATGTGGATGTAAACGAGGATGATAAGATACTTACCCTTTGCACCTGCACGCGCGAGGTGGATACAAGCTCCTACCGCGCCGACTGCCGCATCGTCATCCTTGCCAGAATGGTTCGTGAAGGCGAAAGCACAAGTGTGGATACCGACGCCGCTTACGAAAACGACAATCCCAAATATCCGCAGATATGGTATGATTTAAAGGGCATAGAAAACCCGTATATAAACGAGGAAAAATGGTACCCCTACGATACGATGAGCGATTAAACCGTAAAGCGTAAAAAACAAACCCCGCTGTAAGCAGAATACGGCGGGGTTTTGTGTGCTTAAAAATGTGTAATCATATGAAAATCAGCTGTATAAAGCTTATGAAATACATGATTGCGTACAGCACGGGCTGGTGCAGCAGATAAATCCAAAGGCTGTTTTTTCCGACTTTCTGCAAAAATTTACTGCGGCTTTTATAAAACGATTGCGGCAGCGCCTGCTCCTTTGCCCATTTGCCGAGGAACGCGCCGAATAAGAACAAAAACAGCCACGGTAGCAGCGAAAAATAGTCCGCAGAAAAGAAATCGCTGTTGTAAAACCCCAAAAATGCAAAATAGTTGGTTTTATAGAGCGATTTTGGCAGCTCTATGAGCCCGAACAGCAAGCTGCCGTCGTTTACCGTGTAAGTTAAAAGAAACAGGATTGCGCAGATCAAAGCCCCGGTTATGCTGCCCTTTTTGCCGAGCTTGTTGATGAGCGGCATAAAGGCGCCCGTGATGATCATGGAAAGCCCCAGGCAGGAAAGAATACCGAAATATATCTCCGCGCCGCTTATGCCGATTGCCGGCATGATTACGGCTGTGGCAAGCGTAACCGCCAGACCTGCCGCAAAAACGATGATTCCGCGGCGCACGGTGTTTCTGGAAAGGCGGCTGCAAATCCCGGAGGTCACTATGAAAATCGCCCAAAAAACAGGCTGAAAGATACACAGGAAATTAAAGATTTTATACCCTATATCATAGTGTAGCACAAAGCCTATATCATAAAACATATGGTGAAAAACCATGCAGATAATCGCAAATCCGCGCAGCTCGTCAAGCAAATATATTCTGCGCTGCCCCTCTTGCATCTGCTCACCCCTTTGCCCTTGTAAAAATTATACAGTATGGTCATTGTAGCACATATCC
>CAYOPQ010000090.1:0-3950 GCA_964405895.1 uncultured Bacteroides sp.
AGATTATAAATCAATCTTTCCGGATTCGCCGTTTTCAAGCACATAATAAGCCGCGCTGTCCTCTGCCTTAACATAGACCTTCGCGCCCTTGACAGCCGCACTCTTTACGCCGTTTGCCTTGCAGGCAGCCTCAACCGCTTTAACAACCTCTGCGGTGTTTACCTGCTTGCCCGAAAACTCAAAATAAACCTCTGAAGCTTTTTCTGCCTTTTTGGGAGCTGCTTTCTTTGCGGGCGTTTTCTTTTCAGCCGGCTTTGCAGCCTTCTTTTCCTCTTTTTTCTCTGCCGCCTTTTTAGCGGGAGCCGCTTTTTCTTCTTTAACAGCTTTAGCGGGAGCAGCCTTCTCTTCCTTAACTGCCTTGGCGGGAGCCGCGCTTTCTTTCTTTACAGCCTTTTCCTCAGCTGCTTTAACCTCGTTCTTTTTAACTGCCATAACTACAGATCCTTTCGTAAATTCACAAAATTATACTATCGGTAAAGTATTTTGCTTTACAGGGATATATTAGTACCTTTGCACAAAAAAGTCAATAAATTTTATGAATTATCTACAAATCGCAGTCAAAATCGAATTAAAGCAAAGGCGTTTTTAGGCAGTTTGCATAAAAATTCCTGTCACATTTTGTTAATTATTTTGGCAACACCGTCATGCTCGTTCGTATCCGCAACCATATCGGCAACGCTTTTCAAATCATCCCGCGCATTGCCCATGGCTACAAACAGCCCCGCCGCCCTCAACAGCGGCGCATCGTTTGCATTATCCCCGAATACGGCTGTGCAGTCTTTATCAACGCCCAGCAGAGCGCAGAGCCATTCCAACGCGCTGCCCTTATCCGTGCCGCGCCGCGTGATCTCAAGGAACTTATCCTCAAGCATACAAAGCTGCAGTTCTTCGTCTGCGCCGAAGCCGTCCGCAAGCGCTTTCCGCTCCCGCTCGTCCTTACAGGATATAAAAATCTCATCCGCGCACAGTCCGCCGCGCTCAAATTCACCGAGCGGGTCTTCAACCACGCGCCTTGAGCGCTGTATGTATTCGCCCACCGGCGTGCCGGCATACTTCTGATTATATTCAGCCATCACCGCGGGGCTTATATATCCGCAGCCGTTTGCAAACGCCTCGAACGAAACGCCCGCGCTCAAAAGCTTTTTCATTACGGCAATCGTTTTCTCATGCGGCAGGGGCGCGCTGTAAACACATTCCCCCGTTTTGAGCCGCGTTACAGCCGCCCCGTTTGTTGTTACGGCGTAATCAAAAACGCCGAGCCCGGTCACACATTCCGGGATGCCGGAAAGCGGCCTGCCCGTTATCGGAACAAGCGTAATCCCGCGCCCTGCCGCCGCTGCAAGCGATTTTTCGGTAAATGCCGAAATCGTTTTGTCGTCCCTGAGCAATGTGCCGTCCAGATCAAGCCCTATAAGGCGTATCCTCTTGCGCGCTTTCAATGCCTATCGCCCTCTTTTTGCCTGCCGCGCTTCCCGCGCCGCTTTAAGCCTGCGCAAGCTCCTGCGCGAGCGCCTGAAGTGCGGAAATATCGCTTTCCTTTAAAGCCGTTTTTAATGTTACCGTATTTTCGCAAAGGCTGATATTCTTCATGCCTTCCAGCATGCCTTTCATGGTCCGCGCGGCGCACGGCGCCCAAGAGCCGTTTTCTACCAAGCCCACCGTTCTGTTTTGGAACGCTTTTGATTTCAGGTGGCAGAGCAATGCTTCCATGGGCGGGAAAACGCCGCCGTCATAGCTTGAAGCGGCTAAAACGGTTTTTGAATATTGAAACGCGTTTTCAACCGCATAGGAAACATCCTCCCTTGTAATATCCGAAAACGCGGTTTTTACGCCCATGCCCTCAAGCAGCTCTTTTAATTTGAGCGCCGCGCGCCTTGTGTGGCCGTAAATAGACGCGCAGGCTATGAACACGCCGTCCGTTTCCGGCTGATAGGAGGACCACTTGTCATAAAGAGAGATATAGTAGCTGAGATTTTCGGTGAGCACGGGGCCGTGCAGCGGGCATATGGTTTTTATATCCAGCGCGGCTGCCTTTTTAAGCAGCGTTTGAACCGGGGCGCCGTATTTGCCCACAATATTGAAATAATAGCGCCGTGCCTCGCCGGCCCAGTCGTCCTCAACATCAAGCGCGCCGAATTTGCCGAAGCCGTCGGCTGAAAAAAGGATTCCCTCGCTCTTTTCATATTCAACCATTACCTCCGGCCAGTGCACCATAGGCGCCATAACAAAAACAAGCTCGTGGCTGCCGAGAGATAGCGTATCCCCCTCTTTAACGGCGATCTTTTCAACCGATTCGTCTATATCAAAAAACTGCGGCAGCATGGCAAGCGCCTTTGCGGAAGCAACAAGCGCCGCCGACGGATATTTTTCCGTAAATCTCTTTATATTAGCCGAATGGTCGGGCTCCAGATGGGAGATAACAAGATAATCCGGCGTTCTTCCGCCAAGCTCCCTTTCAAGATTTTCAAACCACTCGTCCGTTTTACGCTCGTCAATCGTATCCATGACGGCTGTTTTTTCATCAAGAATAACATAAGAATTATAAGAAACACCGTTCGGAACAGGATACTGGCTCTCAAAGAGATCCAGCTCCTTATCGTCCGCGCCTATATATTTTACAGAATCAGAAAAGCTTTTCATAATTTCCTCCTAAACAATCGTTAAACTTATTTTTTTCAAAATATATAATAATATAAAATTATAAAAATCTCAACAACAAAATGAAACCGCCGCCGATTCATATCCCCGAACACGCCTGTTTTTTTATGATTATAAGACTGTTTTTCTCTGTGATTTATTGACAATATGCGCCGTTGGTAGTAAAATTAAAGCAATAATGATTAAAGAAAGAAGTCTTTTTATGGAAAAGAAAAACCTTGACTGGTCAAATCTGGGCTTCAGCTATATCGCGACTGACGCAAGATTCGTTTCAAACTACAAAGACGGCGAATGGGACGGCGGCGCCCTTATTGCGGATCCGAATATCACCATAAACGAATGCGCAGGCGTTTTGCAGTATGCGCAAACCGTTTTTGAGGGTCTTAAAGCATATACGACCGCAGACGGCAGAACCGTTTGCTTCCGTCCGGATCTCAATGCGTCCCGCCTTAAAGCGTCTGCCGAAAGGCTTGAGATGCCCGTTTATCCGGAGGATAAATTTATTGAGGCGGTTGAAGAGGTTGTCCGCGCGAACGCCGCTTGGGTGCCCCCCTACGGCTCCGGCGCAACGCTTTATATCCGCCCGTATATATTCGGCACCAACGCCGTAATCGGCGTTAAGCCGGCTGACGAATACCAGTTCCGCATTTTCTGTACGCCCGTAGGGCCTTACTTTAAAGGCGGCGCAAAGCCGATTACAATCCGCGTATGTGACTTTGACAGAGCCGCGCCGAGAGGCACCGGCCATATCAAGGCGGGTCTGAACTATGCCATGAGCCTTCACGCAATCGTGGACGCGCATAAGCAGGGCTATGACGAAAATATGTATCTCGATTCCGCCACAAGAACCTATGTTGAGGAAACGGGCGGCGCAAACTTCCTTTTCATCACCAAGGACGGCACCGTTGTTACGCCGAAATCTGCGTCCATTCTTCCCTCTATCACAAGGCGCTCGCTCTGCTATGTTGCGGAGCATATGCTCGGCATGAAGGTTGAGCACAGGAAGGTAACGCTTGAGGAGGTAAAGGATTTTGCCGAGTGCGGCCTCTGCGGCACTGCCGCGGTGATCAGCCCCGTAGGCAAGATTGTTGACCACGGCACCGAGATTTGCTTCCCCAGCGGCATGGAGGAAATGGGCCCCGTTATCAAAAAGCTTTACGATACGCTTACCGGTATTCAAATGGGTACGATTGAAGGCCCCGAGGGCTGGGTTCACGAAATAAAAGTAGACTGAGCATCATCAAAAAACATTGCAAAACGGTTCGGCATCAGATATACCGAACCGTTTTTTA
>CAYOPQ010000091.1:0-3944 GCA_964405895.1 uncultured Bacteroides sp.
ACCTGAATCGGTTTTATTCAGCTTCTGCCACTGCTTCTTCCTCAGCGGCTTTCTTTTTCTTTTTTTCACCTATGCTGAGCAGGAAGTTGAGCAAAATGCCGAAAATCGTTGCGCCCGCAATGCACGGAATCTCTATTCCGAAGAAGGGAATATTGCCGTCAAAAGCATAGTTGCCGCCGATTCCGATGATCATTATGGAAGCGATTACCGCAATATTTTTGGAGGAGAACATATCCACTTTCTTTTCAATCATAATTGCAATGCCCTGCGCGGCGATAGCGCCGAAAAGATAGATTTCAAGCCCGCCGATTACAGCAAGCGGGATTCCGTATATTACCTTGATAAGCGGGGTGAAAAAGCTGACGATCATGGCGATAATAGCCGCCGCAATCAAAACGGGAACAGAGAATACCCTTGTAATAGCCATAGTGCTTATGTTTTCGCCGTAATTCGTGCCTGCCGGTCCGCCGATAACGCCTGAAATCATATCGCATAAACCGTCGCCGATAAGATTGCGGTCAAGCATGTCAACAAGGCTGTATTTCATTTTCTTGCCCTTTTTCTTGGCAACATCGTTAACATAAATATCAAGCTGATACATATGCGCGGTGGATTCCGGAATGGTCGCAATAGCTATAGGCATAATTGCCATAACTGCCGGCCATGACACCTTGGGCAGAGAAAATGCAGGAACTGCAAAGATAGAGCCGTCGCCGAGCTTCCAGACAGAAGCCTCCAACGCCGCCTCGGGAACGGAACGGAAGAGATTTCCCCAGCCCGCCGCATAGGCGATTGCCGCCACAAGGCAGCCGGTAAGCACACCGAACAAGAGGGGAAGCTGCCCCGCCAAGCCCTTAAGATATTTTGAGTACAGAATGGTGGAAAGCAAAGTGACTAATGCAACAATGATATAGATTGTATTTTCGCTTGTGACCTCTGTTGTGCTCGGTATAGCGTCGCTGAGCGCGTCTCCCGCAAGCGTAAGACCGATGATCATGGCAACAGGGCCGGTGATTGAAGGCGGCAGTATGGTTTCTACAACCTTTTTGCCGAAGAAACGGATAAGCAAGCCGGCTGCTATTGAGATAAGACCTGAAAAGATTATGCCGAACTGGGCATACTGGATTGCCTCCGTAGGCAAAATACCGTCAACCTTCTCAAAGCCCTCAGCGGCGCACATGCTTGCGATAGCGGTAAGGTAAGCAAAGCTTGAGCCGTAGTAAAGGGGAATCTTTTTACCGGTTATCAAGATAAAGCAAAGCGTTGCAAGTCCGCTTGCAAAAATCGTTGTTGATACCTGAAATCCGGTTACAAGCGCAACCGTAACCGTTGCCGGAAACATTACGATTACCTGCTGAATCGCATACAGCAGCAGCTTAAAGAATGTTGGTTTTTCATCCGGCAAATAACCTATTACTCCATTGTTTTCTTTCATCTTTTAATAGTCCTTTCTTTTTGTTTTAAATACCGGGCTTTAAAGGGTAAATAGAAAAAATATGTAACAATATTTATTGCTATTTTCCATACAGTATATTACATTTTTAGTCATCTTTCAACAACTGTTGAATGATTGACATAAATTGTAATATTTTTCATCTTAAATTCATATCGGCTCCGCTTATATATATAATTTCGACAAAAATTGTGATAAATGAAATCTAAAATTCCATTTTTTGTATTGTAAATTAAATTTATATATGCAATAATAAATCAGCTGATTGTGGGCTGCTGCGTACATTGATGTAAGCGGTAAGCCTGCCCGGCATATTTGATTCGGCATTGAATGTTTTGGTCAATGATTATGCGGTTTCCGGAGAAGATTTTTTATGAAAATGATTCAATATGACAGACCGGCGGAAAGATGGACAGAGGCTCTGCCGCTCGGCAACGGGTTTACCGGCGCAATGGTGTTCGGCTCTCTTAAAAAGGAAAGAATTTATTTTAATGACTGCACCTTGTGGTCCGGCTATCCAAAGGATTACAATTCAAGCGACAGCCTTAAATATCTTGATGAGGTTCGCCGCCTGATCTTTGAGGGGAAAAATAAAGCGGCGGACGCGCTTTGCGAAAGTAAGCTTACAGGCGATTACAGCGAGGCGTATATGCCCTTGGGAGAGATAGAACTGCGTTTTAAAAAGCTGGATGCTTCGGGTTATTCAAGAAGTCTTGATCTTGAAAATGCCGTACATACGGTTGCGTCAAACGGCTGCCGCGCGCAGATGTTTTCATCTTATCCGGACAGAATAACGGCATACAACATTACAAGCAAAGCGCCGTTTTCTGTTAGGATTACCGCGAAGAGCCGGCTCAAAAGCAGCGTTGTGTATCAGGATCATTCCATTTTTCTCACAGGCAACGCGCCGGATTACGCCGCGCCGCACTATCTGTCAAGGAAGCTGCGGCCGATACGGTATAACGAAGGAAAGGCAATGGCGTTCTGCCTGCAAACAAGCATTGTGACAGACGGCAAAGTAAAGCCTTTATCGGGGGCTGTATGTATTTCCGGCGCGAAATCCCTGACTCTGTTTTTTGTGACCTGTACGGGATTTAACGGCTATCATAAAATGCCCTGCACGAACCGCACCGATGTTCTGAATAAGTGCAGAAATTTAATGCGTAATACGGAGCTTGATTTTTTACGCCTGAAAGAACGCCATATTGCCGATTACCGCCGGCTTTTCGGGAAGCAGAGCGTGTCCTTTGATGCGGCGTTTAACGGGAATACGGACCTCTTGTTAAAAAATGTTAAAAGGGGAGAGGATATAAAAGCGCTTTCGGAGCTGCTTTATAATTATTCCAAGTACCTGATGATAGCGGGCAGCAGAGAGGGCGGGCAGGCTCTCAATCTGCAGGGGATATGGAACGCGTCGGTGCGCCCGCCGTGGAGCAGCAATTATACGGTAAATATTAATACACAGATGAATTATTGGTGCGCGTCGCGGTGCGGTCTTTCGGACTGTATAGAGCCGTTCATACAAATGGTATATGAAACAGCTTTAAACGGTAAAAAAACAGCCGAAATCAATTATGGCTGCACAGGGTTCGCCTGCAACCATAATGTGGATATTTGGCGTAAAACGCCGCCCGTAAAGGGCTCGGCAAGCTATATGTTTGAACCGCTTTGCGGCGTTTGGCTGGCAAACGAAATCTATTGTCATTTCAAGAACGGATTTCTCGGCAAATATAAAGATAAGGTGGAATTTATTGTTACGGAGGCGGCGCGCTTTGCAAATGATTTCCTTGTCCTGCACAACGGCAGGTATGTCATTTGCCCGTCCGCTTCCCCGGAAAATTCATTTTATCACCGTTCACAATCCTGCTGCTTGGATTATGCCTCCGCCTTTGATATGGGGCTGGTCAGGCAGGCGTTTAAGAACGCGGCTGAAATCAGCGGCGATTTACAGCTGGTTTCGGAAATAAAAGAAAAGGCTCCCCTTTTATACGGCTTTCAAGCAGGCGAAAACGGCATTTATGAGTGGCACAGCGAATATGATGTCCCTGAAAAAGGGCACAGGCATTTTTCGCCACTCTATGCGTTTTATCCTGGCAATATTATAGGCTTTTATTCGGATAGAGAGAATACTGCCGCTGTAAGAAAGCTTTTTGAATACAGGCTCGCGCATTCAGGTCAGCATATCGGCTGGTCGGCGGCTTGGGCGCTGTGCATTTCCGCGCGCTTGAGGGATAAAACCGCATTTTCAACCGTTTTGCGCGGTATGCTTGCGAATTGTGTTTTTGATAATCTGTTCTGCGTGCACCCGCCGTCGTATTTTCAGATAGACGGGAATTTGGGCTTTGCGGCAGGCGTCAATGAAATGCTGCTTACGGAGGAAAACGGGGTTTTAGAACTGCTTCCCGCTCTGCCGGATGACTTTAAGGAGAGTGGCAAGGCGGTTGATATGGCGGTCGGCGGGGCAAAGGTCAGCTTTGCTTGGGAAAACGGC
>CAYOPQ010000092.1:0-3937 GCA_964405895.1 uncultured Bacteroides sp.
TTCCGGTCGGTAAATCTCCGGTTGTAAAAGAAATACCGAACACCTATGAAGCGATGAAGGAACTGGTCGGCGGAGGCTTAGATGAGTATATGCCCTTCGAAGATAACGCCGCTATCGTCTGCAACCGTGATGGAAAACAGGACAAGCTGCCGATGAATCGGGCGATATATAAGGAAGGAACAAACGAGGTTGCCGATGTCATTTGCGGCGACTTTTTTATTGCCCGTTCCAATATCGCCGATGAGAAATACAGCAGCTTATCGAGCGAACAAATGCTCAGATACAAGCGGCTTTTTCGGAATCCTGAGCGATTCTGCGAAACCGCACACGGCATTGAGATTAAGCCGTTTAAGCTCGGCACGGCGGACAAAGAACGATAAATATCAGAAAGATACGGGGCAGCCTAAGAAGGCTGTACTTACTTAGCGAGCAGACTGTTTATGGACAGGTTTGTCCAAAACAGTAAAAGCTCGTTAGGGGCTGCCCCTAATACCCCAATCAAGGAAAGGATTTTGACTATGCACGAATTTCTATTTTTTATGATCGGCTTGCTGATCGGCGGATTTATCGGCGTTACGATTATGTGCCTTATGCAGATCAGCCGAATCCACAGTTGCCCTAACGACCAAAAGGAGGACGGTAGAAATGAACAGACGAAATATTGAGAAGCATTTTCTGATGAACCGTCAGGAAGCACAGGACTTGCAGAAAAAAGCAAAGAAGGCGTGTTTAACCGAGTCGGCACTGATCCGTCTTCTTCTTCGCGGCTATGAGCCAAGAGAAAAACCTGACGAGAAATTTTATGATGCTATGCGGGAGCTTTCCGCTATCGGCAATAACATCAATCAGCTTGCAATAAAAGCAAACGCCCTCGGCTTTGTGGATTCGCAAATGCTGAAGAACGAAGCGCTGAGGTGGCACAAATTTCAGGCGGCGATTGAACGTGAATTTCTGCGCCCCGAAAAAAGCACTCTGAAATGGCAGTAACAAAACTTTGGAAGGTAACAGCTCGGCTCGGTCAGGTACTCGACTATGCGGCCAACCCTAAAAAGACCGCTAACCCCAAATACTCGTCCGAAGATTATCAGGCGCTCAAAGATGTGCTTGCCTATGCAAAGGACGAAGAAAAAACGGAACAAGAGTTTTTCTGCGACGGTATCAACTGCAATGTCGCTATGGCTCGTGACCAATTCATCACAGTCAAGGAACAGTTCGGCAAGACGGAGGGGATTCAGGCGTATCACGGGTATCTGAGCTTTAAGGAAAACGAGGTAACACCCGAACTGGCGCAGCGGATCGGAAATGAGTTTGCAACAAAGATGTGGGGTGAGCGCTTTCAGGCTGTCGTGACTACCCACTTGAACACGAAACATCTCCACTGTCATTTTGTCATCAACTCCGTTTCCTTTGCCGATGGGAAGCGGCTTCAGAACAAGGAGAAGTCTTGGTACTACTTCCGGCATATCGCCGATGAGATTTGCTTGGAGCATAAGCTGTCCATAGTGGAGAAGCCAGAGCTCCATAGTTCCCCCGCCTATCTTACGATGAAGGATAAGGCGGGTATGCCCACTCGATACAACAACGCCAGAGAAGCGATTGACGAAGCGATTGCGATGAGCCGCAACCTGCGGCAGTTTCAATATGAGCTGGGCGTAATGGGGTATCACTCGAATTTCAACCCTAACCACAAGTATGCCACGGTTACACCGAAGGGCAGCGAAAAACCGATAAGAACTTATCGGCTCGGCGAGGAATATACCAAAGAAAAAATCCTAGAGCGACTGACTGCCAACAGGGATAACATTGTTTTTAAACCGTTTCAGCCAAAGACCTATATTGTCCGGCAGTACCGTCTGCCCACAAGAGAACACAAAATCCAAAAGGTCGGCGGGCTTTACGGCTTGTATCTTTACTACTGCTATCGGCTCGGCTACCTTCCAAAACACAATCAAAAACAACAAAATACGGCGAGGCTTCACTATCTTCTCAAAGACGATCTGATGAAGATGGACGAACTTACCAAACAGGTAACGCTGCTCGGCAAGCACCAGATAGGTACGGACGAGCAGCTATTTTCCTATAAGCGCTCGGTTCAAGAAGAAATCAGAACCCTTACCGCCGGCAGAACACATCTCCGAAATGAAATACGAAGGATAGATATATCAGATGAACGGCTGACGGCAGTAAAGGCGAAAATCTCTGCTATCTCCGAACGCTTAAAAGAACTTCGCAAAGAAGTAAAGCTCTGCGACGGAATTGCAAAGCGCTCCGGCGTAATTGCCGAAACCCTTTCGCAAGTCAAAGCAGAGGAAGAAAAATCCAAAAGAAAGGAGTCCCGAAATTATGAACAACGGCGGTGACGCAGCAGAGCAAATCGTCAGGCTTTCACTTGATGGATTTGAAGTGGCAGTCCGGCTTACAGGCTCGGCGGCAAAGAATATCGCTATTCTTTTAGCCTCTGTGCTGAAGCAGGAGATTAGCCAGTCGAACAAGACACGAGGGAAAGCACGGCTTACCAATATGATTAAGTCCGGCAAGGAGCTGAAGGTCTTTTCGTTCCAGCAGAAAGACTTGCCGAAGTTTACCGAACAGGCAAAACGATACGGCGTCCTTTACTGCGTTCTGCGTGATAAAAACACCAAGAGCGATACGGCAATGGTCGATATTATCGCCCGTGCGGAGGACGCTGCAAAAATCCAGCGCATTTCCGAGCGCTTTGAACTCGGTAAAGTCGATAAGGCTTCCATTGTTTCCGAAGCGGAAAAGGATGCGGCAGACCGTGAAGCGGCTGCAAAGGAAGTGCCTACGAAATCAAGGGGCGAAATCATCGTGGAGGAAGCGATGAGAAAGCCAATGCAAAAAGAGGGAAATTCCCACCAAAACCCCTCGGTCGCAAAGACGGACAAAAACCCTCCGTCCGAGCGAGACTCAGAAAGGACAGGTACGCACACTGATAAGGGTATAGCAAAGGCAGCAGATAAAAAGCCTTCTGTCAAAGAAAAACTCGACCGATATAAGGCGGCTGCCAAAGCGGAAAAGGAAGCAGAGCGTACTGTACCTAAAACTTCTAAGGATAAGTCGAAAACTCCTAAAGCCAATCGGCAGACTGTTCACAGACAGCCGAAAAAGTCCAAGAAACCGAAAGAGAGGTAAATCAATATGACCAACAATTTTAGACCAAATCAAAGCGGAGGCTCAAGAGCGCCGAGACTTTCGCCGGAGGAATACGCCGCCAAAAAAAGAGCGGAAAAAGAAACCATCTATCAACTGCTCGATGATGCCGCTTTGGAAGTGGTGCAGTCGCCGGAAAAATTCAAAGCCTACCTTGATGTGCAGAGCCGTATGGACAGGTACACGGCGAACAATACGCTGCTGATGTATAAGCAATTCCCGCAGGCAAGCCAGATTAAGGAATTTGACGATTGGGCGGCTGAGGGCGTAAAGGTCAATAAAGGCTCTAAGACCTTTATTATCCTTGATCCTTACGAATATACCAAGAAAGACGGAACAACCGGCATTGATTTCAATTTGAAAAGGGTGCTTGACGTTTCGCAGACCAGCGGCAAGCGCCCCGCCGCCCCGACTGCCAACCGTGATCCGAGAAAGCTGGTAGCGGTTATGCTCGACAGCGCACCGATCAACATTGAAAGCGTGAGCGAGCTTCCCTATCCCGATATGGGCGCTTTCTATAAAAACGAGGATCAGACGCTTTATGTGAAGCGGGACATCGGAGACAGCGTTGCCCTTTGCCAGTGCGTCGCTCAGGAGCTTGGCCACGCCGAGCTTTCTATGAACAGCGAGGTATACAGCCGCAGGGATATGGGCTTTCAGGCGGTTTGTATTGGATATATGCTCTGCAAGAAATACGGTGTGGATACGAAAAATTTTGCGATTGACCGTATCCCTGATGAACTGAAAAATAAAGAGCCGAAGGACA
>CAYOPQ010000093.1:0-3916 GCA_964405895.1 uncultured Bacteroides sp.
CAATACCCCGTTCAAAATTCGTTTACCTTTGTTTTACACTTTGTTCTATACAAATCCAAAAATATCCGTTATGATGAATATATCGGATGAAACCGATATATAATTTTTAAGGGGTGTTTTTTATGGTAGAATACATAACGGGAATTAACGGTATAGGTAAAACAAGGATTATGTCCGAGGCGGCTGTTGCCACGGCGAACACAAGCGACGGTCATGTTGTTTATGTGGATTGTACAGATAAGCTTTCGTGCGAGCTTCCGCGGTCTATCCGCCTGATAAACGCCGGGGATTATGAGATTGACAGCGTTTCCGCTCTGAGCGGTTTCCTGATGGGGCTGTGCGCCAGCGATTATGATTTGACGGATATTTTTGTGGATTCCGCGCTTGATATGTTCAATGCGGATAAGGATGAGATCAATGATTTCTTACAGATGATTGCACGCGCAAGCAAATCATCGGGTGTGAATTTCCATTTTTCAATATCGGATGTAAAATCGCCTCAGCCCGTTTATCAATCTGTAGGCTGATAATAATAACTAAAAGCCGGCAAAGCCCGGCTTTTTTTTCTTGACTTTTTATACGCAGTATGTTATTTTGTAAAAAAGAGGTAATCACTATGTTCCATTTGAGCGTAAAATCAAATAACGCGCACTATCCTATGCCGTATGTATGGGCTTATTTGTCGTGCGTTCATTTGGTGTCATAGTAATTGTTCGTTTATATTATTTAAGCACTGATGAACGGAATTTCGTTTCTCAGTGCTTTTTTATTTTTGAAAAGGGTGATAGCTTGTGAATTTTATAGAAGATTACTACTCGAATTATGACGAGGAAAAACGCCTTGCTTCAAAAAATCATCTGCCGGAATATCTTATAACGATGAAATATATAGAAAAATATCTTTCTCCCGGAGCGAAAATTTTGGAGATCGGCGCCGGTACCGGCAGATATTCTGTTGCGCTTGCGGAAAAAGGCTACCGCGTTACGGCAGTAGAGCTTGTTGAACACAATATAAATGTTATGAAAAGGAAGGTAAAACCAAATCATAATATTTCAATTCTTAAAGGCAATGCCGTTGACCTTTCTTTTCTTGAGAGTAATACATATGATATGGTTTTGTTGCTTGGTCCTATGTATCATCTTTTTACATTAGATGATAGGCATTGCGCGCTGCGTGAAGCAATACGCGTTGCGAAGAAGGGCGGCGTGATCTTTGCCGCGTACTGTAACAGCGATACTGCAATATATAGAATGTTCTATACAAAGCGTATTCTTGAATATGTTGATAAAAATAGGATTGATGATGATTATCATATCATTTCAAGCCCCAACGATGTGTTCTGCTTTTACCGAAAGCCGGAAATCGACGAGCTTATGAAGGCTTATAATGTTACACGCCTGCATTTTGTGGGCGTTGATATGCTCTCTTATCTGTATGATAATAAATTAAACAGGCTTAACAAGCGTGAATTTGACGAATATATGAAATTTCTGAATTCCATATGCGAAAGGGAGGACTGCGTCGGTCTTTCAATGCATATGCTTGATATTTTCAGAAAAAACGGAGAGGAAAGTTAATATGAATGTGGATTTGTGCAGAATTACGAGCGGTGAAATGTTTCCGGCATTTATTATGATGAAAGCGGCTTTTTTCAGAACTTTTCTTACTTGCTTTGACAATAGAGAAAAGTAAACCAATCCGTCTTTCAGTGGAATCTGTTTGTATCGATACTATATCAGCGCCAATCAGCTGTTGTTTCCAGCAGCACATTGCCGCTTTCATCAGCGCTGACGATACGAATACCGTCAGACGAAAAATGCAGCATGGAGGCTACATATGTGCCGCTTCCGTTTGCATTTTGCCCGCCATCGATGAATACCGGTAATGTGCCGTCTGTTCTGTATTCCAGATTGTGCTCATGACCGCTTGCAAGCAGACTGACGCCCAGCTCATCAAGCTTAGAAAGCGCTGACGAGGACAAGTCTTCCTCTATGGCAATCTCAGGTGCATGGCAGAGTGCAATTGTGCGGTTTCCGGTGGGCTGCAGCGTTTCGAGCCAGGCAACCATGTTGCTGCGGTATGTTTCGTAATTATTCATGCCGCCGTATTCAGAGTGGGCGTCCTCCTTGTCTTCAGCGCTGTCAAGCACAATCAGATCGTAGCTGCCGAGCGTTGTTGTGTAATAAAAGCTCTCCAGACCAAGATCGTCGAGAAGACTGTTGGCATAAGGTCCGCGCGTTTCGTGGTTGCCGCGCACATAGATGACCGGCATGGTGCCGCCGGACAGATCCGAGGCAAACTGCAAAATGTAGCGTACCACATCGTCTTCACTCATTAAACCGGGCGAAGAATCGCCGAGCAGGATCACCGCCTGATACTCGCCGAGTGCTTCAGCGGCTGCTGCTGCCTTTTCATTTTCGGTGTGCCAGTCCGAAACGGTGAGCACATCTATGTTTTCGCCGAATGTGTCGCTGAATGTATACGAATCGCTTTCAATCGTTTTGCCGGTGCGGCCGCCGTATGCAAGCTCGTCGATCACGCGCGTGGAACCAACGCGGTATGTATTGCCCGAAAGCTGTTCCTTCGGTACTTGCACAGTATGAATACGGCTGTTATTTTTGCGCCCGGTTGTTTCATCGTAAAGCCGTATCGTTTCGCCGTCGTATGTATATTCCAGATAGCCGGTACCGCACGCGTTAGTGGAAAATACAACGGAATATGTTTCCCCGTTGTCAAACACGACCGGGTCGGAAGTGAAGCGGTAAGGCGTAACGGGGAATACAGAAACAAAGCCCGCAAAAAGCAGCGCTGCTGCCGTCACAACAGCAATGACCTTTTTTGCCGAGCCGGAAGAAATAGCCGGGAAAATAAACGCAAAAAACGCTACGGCTACAACGCCGCCCCAAACCGGCAATGCCTGCTTGCAAAGCGCCCAGGCATTGGACAAGCTCATAAAGCTATCGACCAATAGAGTGACAAACGCGAAAATAAGCGACACAATCGCCATTATTTCGCCGAGCAGAGTCATAATACGGCTGAGCCGGTGCGGCAAAACGCTGCAGTGGTGCACGCGCAAAGCTAAAACGGCAAACAAACATACCTCGCCGAGAACGGCAAGCACAAACAGCGCGAGCGTAAAGTTTTCAAACAAAACATCGTCCACAAACACAAAGCCGTAGCGCACCGAATAAAAGGCCAGAACGCCAAGCGCGCCGAGCGCCGTAAACACGGCGACAGATAAATTGCTGAAAAAGAAACGGTTAAAAAAAGTTTTCATAAAAATCACCCCTAATGTCATTATAGCAAGGAGAAAATCACACTGTCAACCAATATTCTTGACTTTTAATGACTTATAGTATATATTTGTTGTGTCTCGGTCAGAAAGGATTTAATTATGAAAATAGCTATGGGCTTCAGCGGCAGCGGAAAATCCACTCTGGCAAAGCAGCTTGCCGGGCATTACGGCATACCGCTTCTTTATCTTGACACAGTCAATTTCAGTGAAAACTGGCAGTTGCGGGATAGGGAAGAGGGCAGAAGGCTTGTTGCTCATTTTATGAAAAATGAAAGCTGGGTCATAGACGGGAATTACAGCGAATTTTATCAGTCCGAACGTCTCAGTCAGGCTGATATAATCATAATTCTCTGCTTTAACCGTTTCGTTTGCATGAAACAGGCTTTCGGGCGCTATGCTGCGTACAAGGGAAGAGTGAGAGAAAGCATGTCCAGCGGCTGTACGGAAAGAATGGATCCTCAATTTTTTCTCGCGCTTGTTTACAAGCAGTATTCCAAGGCGCGCAAGGCTGAATTTGCGTCAATCAAAGCAAAATATCCGGATAAAACACACCTGTTTAAATCAAAAAAGCAATTAAAGGCTTTTCTCCTTGCTCTTGAACAGGCAAAATAAAAAGGCGGA
>CAYOPQ010000094.1:0-3888 GCA_964405895.1 uncultured Bacteroides sp.
AACCCCTGAGCAAGCGGGCTCAGGGGTTATATTATGCGGTGAACCGGTATAAACAGAATTTTCAGACGGCAATCGGGCTGCCTATCTGCGGCGGGGCTTTTGCTTGGCGCCTTTTTTTGCCCTGCCGTTCTTTTCCGTAAAAAAGTTTTTTCCGCGCGGTGCGGCGCCCGGAATAAGGCAGTTTCTGCCGCTGCCTATAAGGTCATATCTCCGGGCTTTTTTCAGCGCTTCCTCGCAAAGCGCATGCTTTTTGGGGTCGTAATATTGCAGCAGCGCCCTTTGCAGCGCTTTTTCATGAGGCGTTTTCGCAACATAAACGGGCTGCATAGTATAGGGGTCAAGCCCTGTGTAAAACATACATGTGGATATGGTGCCCGGCGTAGGATAAAAATCCTGCACCTGCTCCGGCCGGATATGGTTTTTCTTTAAAAAGCAGGCAAGCTCTATGGCGTCGTTCAGCGTTGCTCCGGGATGCGAGGACATAAGATAAGGCACAAGGTACTGCTCTTTATGCACAGATTCGGTATATTTAAAATAACGCCTTGAAAATTCAATATACGCCTCTATATGCGGCTTGCCCATTTTATCAAGCACGGCGGCGCTGCAATGCTCCGGCGCAACCTTAAGCTGCCCCGAAACATGGTGCTTTACAAGTTCTCTGAAAAAAGCGTCGTCCTTATCCTGCAGAAGATAATCATATCTTATGCCGCTGCGTATAAACACCTTTTTGATTCCCGGCAGGTTCCTTACGGCTTTTAATATATCCAGGTATTCACTGTGATCGGCAATCAGATTGGGGCACGGCTCGGGCGCAAGGCATTTTTTACCCTTGCACAGCCCGTGCGTAAGCTGAAAATCGCAGGAGGGGCGGCGGAAGTTCGCCGTGGGCCCGCCGACATCATGGATATAGCCTTTAAAGCCGGGCATCCGCGTGATTTGCTCCGCCTCCCTCACAATGCTTTCCTTGCTGCGCGAGGTAACATAGCGCCCCTGATGGAACTGGATGGAGCAGAAATTGCAGCCGCCGTAGCAGCCCCTGTTATGGGTGATGGAAAAGCGCACCTCTTCTATACCGGGCACGCCTCCGAGCGGCTCATATGAGGGGTGATACGCGCGCATATACGGCAGGGCGTAAACCCGATCAAGCTCTTCGGTGCAGAGGGGCGGCATCGGCTCGTTCTGCACAAGCATAAGGCTCCCGTGGCGCTGGCGGACCGCGCGCCCGCGGATATGGTCCTGCTCGTCCTGTTCAACACGGACGGATTTGGCAAACTCTTTTTTTGAAGCGATACAATTTTCAAAAGACGGCACCTCGACGCCCCTGTAAGGCGTATTGCGGACATCAACGGTATAACAGGTGCCTTTAATATCCGTCATCGTCTTTATATTTTCGCCTGACGCAAGGCGATGTGCAATTTGCGCTATCTGCTTTTCGCCCATTCCGTATATCAGCAGATCCGCCCCCGAATCAATAAGGACGGAGGGCATGAGCTTATCCGCCCAATAG
Source organism: uncultured Bacteroides sp. (assembly GCA_964405895.1). Taxonomy (GTDB): domain Bacteria; phylum Bacillota; class Clostridia; order Oscillospirales; family Acutalibacteraceae; genus Eubacterium_R. The sequence goes on from CAYOPQ010000094.1 coordinate 1,508, forward strand.
TCGTAATGCGCAAAGCGGCGCAGGGACGCCTCCAGCCCGCCGATAATAACGGGTGAATCGGGATACAGCCGCTTGAGGATCCTGGAATATACAGTTACCGCCCGATCCGGCCTTTTGCCTGCCTTGCCGCCCGGCGTATAAGCGTCATCACTTCTTATTTTTTTGGCGGCGGTATAATGGGCAACCATGGAATCTATATTGCCGGAGGTCACAAGGAAACCGAGACGGGGTTTTGAAAATTGTGTGAAATCAGAATCCCTTTTCCAGTTCGGCTGACTCAATATTGCAACCCTGAAGCCCTCGCTTTCCAGCACGCGGGATATGATTGCGGCGCCGAAGGACGGGTGATCCACATATGCATCGCCTGTGACATAAACAAAATCAACCGTATCCCAGCCGCGTTCTCTGCACTCTTTAAAATTTACCGGAAGAAAGCCCATAACACGCTCCGAAACAACTAAATTTTTTATATTTTAACATATATTATACAATCTTTGCAACAGCCGCGGGCGAAAGCTGACGCTTTTATTTATTGACGCGGCTTGCTTTGCGCGGCACTGAAAAAGACGCGGGCTCGTTTTTCGGGTCCGCGTCTGTTATTTATCTGCGTTTAAATTGAAGCCGTTATTTTACGGTATTATTCGCCGCCGTCCTTTGAAGCATACTTTTCTTTAAGAATACGGACATCCTCTTCAACCTGCTTTTTATGAAGCGGATACCACAGCCACAAAACCAGCGCAAGCAGGATAAAGCCGACTGCCGGAACAAGCGTGGCAATATCAAATATACCGTCTTTTACGGCAGTATCGAACGCTGTTGCCTCCGTATACCCCACGAGGGACAAAAGCGTGCCGGTGAGCCCCGATGTTACAGCCTGCCCCAATTTGCGGGCAAACGAATAGAGACCGTAAACAGCGCCGTCCTCCCTGATGCCGTTTTTGATTTCCGAATAATCAATAACATCGGTGACAAGCGCCCAGGCAACAATCTGGAACACGCCCAGACCTATCCAGCTTACCATCTGGAACGCCGCGTAAACAAAAACATTCTGCGGACGGATAAAATACAGCAAAACACATATAATACCCGCGGCTAAATTGGATACCGCGCCGATCTCCGCCTTGCCGAATCTGTTGGCAAGGGGCTTGGCGGCAAATGCGGCTATGACCATACCCACACCCATCATGACCATGGAAAGCGTTTGCGCCTTGGCGTTGCCGTAATAGTTGGGGAAAACATAATTCGCCATGGACTGAAGCGTAAGCTGGGCAATGAGCATAAGTATTGACGCGACAATGAGCGATATCAGGGCGCGGTTCTTAAAAGCGTTTTTAAACATAACGGGAATGCTGTTATTCTTAAGCTGCTCTTCGGAAGGCGTTATCTTGACGCGCTCGGTGCACAGATGAAAGCAAAGCACATAGCAGACGATTGCCAGCAGCGAGCAGACGCCGGCTATAACCGTGAAGCGCGAGCCGTTGAGCACATCGTTTCCGTCTATCTCATCATACGCTATAAGCGGTATGCCGGCGGTTACAAAGGCGCCCGCGAGCGCCCCGCCCATGGTTCTGAAGGTGGAGAGCGACTGACGGTCTCCCGGCTCGGACGAAATGGCGGAAGCCATGGAGCCGTAAGGAATATTGGCAGCTGTGTAAAAGACCGAGCCCCAGAGGAGATATGTTATAGAAAGATAAACGATTTTTGCGGCATAGGGCATATCCGCAAGTGAGCTTTGGTACATCAAGAAGGAGCATATTGCAACAGGACCGCACATCCTTAATATCCACGGCTTGAATTTGCCGTGTTTATTGCCCTTGCTGCGGTCGCAGATCCTGCCCATGCCGACATCCGTAAAGGCGTCTACGATTCTTGCAACCATCATAACGATACCCACCACATAGGCATCCACCGCCATAACATCGGTATAAAACTTAAGCAGGAAGGAGGATGAGAGCAAAAAGGTAAAATCATTTCCGAAATCACCGAACATGTAACCGATTTTATCTCTCATACCGAACGGTTTAACTGTTTTTTCTTTCATAAGCCTACCTCACATTTCAGGGGTTCTATGCAAAACGGCAGCAGCCGTTCATGCCGAAGCTATATTAAAAATATTTTATTTTCAAAGCTGTTGAATGATACACCCGCCGCAAAAGTGCAGCTTTATTTTTGCAGAAGGAACCGCAGCGCAACGATATATGCAGTATTGCTAAAAGTTCTTAACATATTATGATTATATTAAACATTTTAAACAAAATCAATAGATAAGCAGCAATATTTTCCATTCCGAGAAAAAATATGCCGCCTATACAGCTCTGATATACAATTTACAATCAAAATAGGATATAAATAAACATTCCGGCAGTAAAAAAGCACAGCCC
>CAYOPQ010000095.1:0-3865 GCA_964405895.1 uncultured Bacteroides sp.
TTTTGCCCTTCGTCATCTGCTGTTCTCGCCGAACAAAGGAAACCCCGACTTCCGCGCGTTCCGGGCGGCTTTTGCGGCAGTTTGAAGCGGGCATGGTTGCCGGCGGTTATACAAACTGATTGTATTCGGCGTTATATTTATAGCCTATAGCGGCAAGCTTTGATTCGATTTCCTGCCTGCCGCAGCAGGCGGCGGCGCAAAACGAATCCAGGCTATTATAATTATCTCTCAGCTGCGTATTTACGGCGCTGAGCAGCATAAACGGGTCTTGGGGCAGCTTCATACTGAAAAAACCTCTCTTTTTTTAACATTTGCGGGTATTGTATTGCCTAACCTTTCATTAAAATATCACAAAATATGCGTGTTTTCAATAAAAAACAGAATTAAATATTGAATAATTTTTAAAGTTATGAGATAATATATTAATTAAAATTCCAAACAAATTACGGAGAAATCAAATGGAAAACGGAAAAAGGCTTGCGGAGCTTTTATTCCCGCACATTTCAAAAACACCCGAATATTTTGAAAGCATCTACCCCGAGAGGAATTTAAAAGACGGCGCGAGGGTCACTCGCTTTGCGCCGAGCCCCACGGGATTTCTTCATTTCGGCAATCTTTTTACTTGTCTTATTTCGTATATGACCGCAAAGAGCACGGGCGGCGTTTTTTTCGTTCGTGTGGAGGATACGGATCAAAAGCGAAAGATAAGCGGCGCTGTGGACACCATGCTGAGCGGGCTTTCCTATTTCGGCATTGCGCCCGATGAGGGAGTCATAGGAGAAAACGAGGAAAAGGGCGGCTACGGCCCTTATTACCAGAGCAAGAGGAAAGAGATATACCAGACATTTGCAAAAAAGCTTGTTGAGGACGGCTTTGCCTATCCGTGCTTCTGCACCGCGCAGGAGCTTGACGCCTTGCGCGAGTCGCAGGAGGGCGAGGATATAAAGGGATATTACGGCAAATACGCAAAATGCCGCGATTTGAGCTTTGAGGAAATCAAAAATAAAATAGAAACGGGTATGCCGTGGACCTTACGACTGAAATCCCCCGGTCAGGAGGGCATAAAGTGCAGATTTGAGGATATGATAAAGGGCAAAATAGAAATGCAGGAAAACATGCAGGATATTGTGCTCTTAAAATCAGACGGTATCCCCACCTATCACTTTGCGAGCGTTGTAGACGACCACCTTATGCGGACAACGCACATCGTCCGCGGAGACGAATGGATTGCAAGCTGCCCCATTCACATTCAGCTCAACAGGCTGCTCGGCTTTAAAACGCCGAAATTCATTCATGTTGCGCCCATAATGAAAACCGACGGCGGCGGAAAACGCAAGCTTTCCAAAAGAAAAGACCCCGAAGCGGCTGTTTCTTATTATTCCGAGCAGGGTTATCCGGCAAAAAGCGTTAATGAATATATGATGACGCTTGCCAACTCAAATTTTGAGGACTGGCGCAGAGCCAACAAGGAGCAGGACATTTCAAAATTCCCCTTCAATATCAAAAAAATGAGCGTTTCAGGCGCACTTTTTGACATTGCAAAGCTGAATGATGTGTCAAAAAATGTTATCAGTTCCATGAACTGCGGCGAGGTTTTTGCCCTCTCTTACGAATGGGCAAAGCAGTATAATGAAAAGCTTGCCGCGCTTTACGCGAAGGATGAGGAACGCGCCAAGGCGATACTGAATATTGACCGCGAAAACAAAAAGCCGCGCAAGGATATTGCCAAATGGAGCGATATTCCGGATTATATCAGCTATATGTATGACGAAACCTTTACGCCGTGCTATGACCTGTGCGGCAACGCCACGGCACAGCTTGCCGCGCGCGCGCTTGAAATATACAGGGACATCGTGGACATACAGGATTCAAAAGACGAATGGTTTGAAAAAATCAAAAGCATATGCCCGCTTACCGGCTGCACGCCGAGCGTTAAAGAATTCAAGCAGGAGCCTGACCGATACAAGGGGCATGTGGGCGATATATCAACAATCATCCGCGTGGCGCTTACCGGGCGCACCAACACGCCGGATCTTTATGAGATAACGCGGCTTTTGGGCAAGGAAAGTGTTCACGCAAGGCTCTCGGCAGCGCTCAGGCATTATGAGGAGGAGATTTGATGGCAAAAGAGGATGCGAAAGAAATCAAAAGCAGCTCTAACTTTATAAACGATTTTATAGAAAAAGACCTTGAAGAGGGCGTTTATTCAAGAGTGCAGACGCGGTTCCCGCCGGAGCCCAACGGCTACCTGCATATAGGTCACGCGAAGGCGATCTGCATTAATTTCGGCGCCAAGGAAAAATTCAGCGGCGTCTGCAACCTGCGGTTTGACGACACGAATCCCACCAAGGAGGACACGGAATATGTGGACGCCATTATGGAGGATATCAAGTGGCTCGGATTTGAATGGGACAATGTTTATTACGCCTCTGACTATTTTGACTATCTTTTTGACTGCGCGGTAAAGCTGATTAAAAAGGGCAAAGCGTTTGTGTGCGACCTCACGCCGGAACAGCAGCGTGAATACAGGGGAACGCTTACCGAGCCTGGCACGGAAAGCCCGTACAGGAACAGGAGCATAGAAGAAAATCTTGACCTGTTTGAGCGAATGGCAAACGGCGAGTTCCCCGAGGGCTCAAGAGTGCTCAGGGCAAAGATAGATATGGCGAGCCCGAACCTTAATATGCGCGACCCGATCATCTACCGAATCATGTACGCGCATCACCACCGCACGGGGGATAAATGGTGCGTTTACCCCATGTATGATTTTGCGCATCCGCTTTCAGACGCATGCGAAAAGGTTACGCACTCCCTTTGCTCTCTTGAATTTGAAAACCACCGCCCGCTTTACGACTGGGTAGTCAACGAATGTGTGGAGGGCGAGAAGCCAAGGCAGATAGAATTTGCCAGAATGAATTTGAACTACACGCTGACCTCCAAGCGCAAATGCCTGAAGCTGGTACAGGACGGGATTGTTGACGGCTGGGACGACCCGAGAATGGCGACGATAAGCGGTATGCGCCGCAGAGGCTACACGCCTGCCGCCATAAGGGATTTCTGCGAAAGAATAGGCGTTTCAAAGGCGTACAGCGTGATAGATTTCGCGCTGCTTGAAAGCTGCGTAAGAAACGACCTCAATATGACTTCCCCGCGCGCCATGGCAATACTGGACCCCATCAAGCTGATCATTGATAATTACCCGGAGGGCAAAACAGAAGACATAACCGTTGACTACCACCCGGATCACCCCGAATACGGCTCAAGGACCATGCCCTTCGGCAGGGAGCTTTATATAGAGCGCAATGATTTTATGATTGAGCCTGTAAAGAAATATTTCCGTCTGTTCCCCGGCAACGAGGTAAGGCTTATCAAGGCATATTTTGTTACCTGCACCGGCTTTGAAACAGATGCGGACGGCAAGGTGACCTGCGTGCACTGCACCTATGATCCCGAAACCTTCGGCGGGGACAGCCCGGACGGCAGAAAAGTGCGCGGCACTATCCACTGGGTATCCGCGGCGGACAACACAGAAGCCGAGGTAAGGCTTTACGAAAGGCTGTTCAATGTGCCGAATCCGAGCGACGAGGCGGGCGTTTCATCATTTGAGGACAATCTGAACCCGGATTCGCTCAAGACGGTTAAGGCATACTGCGAAAAGAGCCTTGCGGCGGCAAAGCCCGGCGACAGATTCCAATTTATGAGAAACGGCTACTTCTGTGTGGACAAACACAGCACGGAGGGTAAGCTGATCATAAACCGCACCGTTCAGCTGCGCGACAGCTTTAACCCCAAAAAGCAATAACAAGATAAAAACGCCGCCGTTTTATATTACGGCGGCATTTTTCAATAAAGCGGAAATTTTACG
>CAYOPQ010000096.1:0-3413 GCA_964405895.1 uncultured Bacteroides sp.
CCGCTCCTTTTCGTGCGGTTTTTATTTTTGCCGTATATGATTTAAAGTTGATTCAAACCGGCATGTCATTCGTCTTTGATATTGCCCTTTTCAACATTTTTTAAAATAAGGGCGTTGAGCTGGTAATCCCACAGCTTGCGGGAGCCCTTTTCCGTGAATGCGTTTCTTTTCAGAACCTGGCTCAGCTTTATACCGTTTTCACGCCAGGATATGCCGCCCGAAGCGTCGTTGAGCATAGTGGGCTGCAGGCAGTCCATGGCGTGGGCAAAATTCGCCTCCGGCGTTTTGTTCTCCTCAAATTCCTCCCAAAGTCCGCGCAGCTTTTTCGCCTGGTCCTCCGGCAGCAGGGCGTAAAGCCTGTCCGCGGCTTTAAGCTCACGCTCCTTCTGCGTCTTTGCCGATTCGTAATCATAGCAATAGGTGTCGCCCGCGTCTATCTCAACAATATCGTGTATCAGTATCATGGTAACGGTTTTCAGCACATCTATTTCTTCATTTGCGTATTCACTCAGCAGAACAGCCATAAGCGCCATGTGCCACGCGTGTTCGGAATCATTTTCATATCTTTTGCCGCTTGCAAGCGGTGTGCGGCGCGAAATTTCCTTTTCCGCGTCTGCCTGAAGTATGAAGTCAAACTGCTTTTTAAGCCTTTCAGGCACCTCGTAAGCCATGAACAGCACTTCCTTTTTATCTTAATTCATATATTTTGTTAAACACGGCGGTCATCCTGCTTGTGATTTGCTGGTCCGTATGCAGCGAACCGAAATACCAGTGGTAGTATTTAACATTTTTCATAAGCTCCTGAAGATAGGTGTTCAGCGGGGAAAGCTTTGCCGATTGATTCGTATGAAGCTTAAGAAAATCCTTAGCTATTGTAGGCGCCTCGTAAGTCAGAATGTAATTCACCCTGTATTCGTAGAATTTTAAATTGTATTCGGCGTTCTTTATTTCCTCCGCGCTCGGCAGTTCATCCTCCCACCAGGATATGCCCGGTTCGCGCATTGCGCGGTCCTCGCTTTCGCCGCCGCCCATAATAAAGAAGGTTTTGTCCTCAAATGTAAAGACCTCGCCGCGCATAAGATGGTAGATATTATTCGCAATTTTATGCGTGTTTCCGCCCTTCCAGCGGTAAGGCGTATACGCGTTCAGAATATCAAAATTTTCGTGCGCGCCGTCCACAAAGCAAATGGTGTACTTCTTGCTTTTCAGAATCTCAAGATTCTTTTTCTCCTGTTCACTGTTGTCCCACAAAAAGCCGAAATCGCCGCAGATGATAAGGGTATCTTTTTCTCCTAACTTTTTTAACTTCGGATTTTTGAACCATGAAATGTCCCCATGGGTGTCGCCGGTAACATAAATCATAAATTTCACCTAAAATTAATAAAATTCTACTTTTAAATCACTTTTAAAAATGATAGAATATTAATCAGAGATCAATATCAAAAGATATTTATATAATATATTTTATTCTAAAAGGTGTCAAGAGTATGAAAAAGTTTCTCTCAGTTTTTCTTTCGTTGATTATTGCGTGTGCTTCGCTTTTCGCTTTTGCGTTTTCCGCCGACGCCGCCGTATATGAACCGGATGTGGAACTTTACTCAGAGGCATATCTGCTTATAAATCTTGATGATGACAGTTATCCGGTTGTGGCGGAAAAAAATCAGGACGAGCAAATGTATCCCGCCTCGCTTACAAAAATCGTTACCGCCATGGTCACGCTGAATAATGTTGACGATCTTCAGCAGGAGGTAACGGTTTCGGAATCGGCTTATAATATCCTGCTCGGTACCGGCGCGCAGGTGGCGGGCCTTGAAATCGGCGATACGCTTACCGTTGAGCAGCTGCTGTACCTTACAATGGTTCATTCCGCCTGCGACGCGTCAGAGGTGCTTGCCGAATTTGTCGGGGAGGCTGCCGGCGGAGACAGGGAAACCTTTATCCAGATGATGAACGACTATGCGGAGTCGCTCGGCTGCACAAATACAAATTTTGTAAATCCGGACGGCTTGCACGATGATAACCATTATACCACCGCGTCAGATCTTGCGCTGATTACGCTGGACGCTCTTCAAAATTCAACCTTCACCAAAATCGCCTATACCGTCCAATACGAATACGACGGAACAACCTATTATAATACAAATCTGATGCTGCGCAGCAACTATCTTTCCTACTATTATGAGTACGCGCAGGGCATCAAAACAGGTTCTACAACAGAGGCGGGCTACTGTGTCATTACCACCGCAAGCAAGGACGGCTATAATTACCTTGCAATCGTGCTCGGCGCGCCTGTCATAGATTATAATGATGACGGCTATGTGGAAAAATGCTCTTTTATTGACGCCGCAACGCTGTTTGAGTGGGCGTTCGGGAGCCTGAAATATTCAACGATTATCGAACAAAACGAGGTGATTGACGAGATAACGGTAGAAAACGGTAAGAATGCCGATACCGTGCAGCTTGTCGCCGCCGAGGATGTCACCGCCATAGTGCCGAGCGGGCTCGACCGTTCCAACATCGTTATCCGTGTAACGGATAAGCCGGATTCCGTCAGCGCGCCCGTCACAAAAGGGGATTACATTTGCACGGCGGAGATCGTTTATGCAGATCAGGTGGTGGCGGAGGTTGAGCTTGTTGCCGCGGAAACCGTGGAGCTCTCCACTTTTTTAACTGTCATTAATGCTGTAAAGAGCTTCTTTTCGCTTACGGCGGTAAAGATAATACTTGTAGTTGCCGTGGTTGCGGTAGCCGCTTATGTCGCCCTCGTTGTCAGAAGGGTGAATAAAAAGAAAAAGCGCCGCTCCGGCAGAAACGGTTCGGAATAATAGAATGTAAAAAATGAATTTGTAAGAGAGAGGGGTAAGCTATGAAAAAGCATCTTGCAAACATAATATCGGGCAGCAGAGTCGTTTGCGCGGCAGTTTTACTGTTTTTCAGTGAATTTTCATCTTTGTTCGTCTATTTGTATATCTATTGCGGCTTTTCGGATTTGATTGACGGCCCGATCGCCAGAAAAACGCAAAGCGTCAGTATTTTAGGCACGCAGCTGGATACCGTCGGTGATGTGCTCACCTATTCCGCAATGACCAAGATTCTTGTTTTCGGCGTTGATATTCCGATTTGGGCGTTTGCCTGGTTCGGCGTTATTCTTGTCGGCTTTGTGGGGGCGGCGGTTATCTCTAAAATAAGAAAGGGCAAATTCTATTTTGTCCACACGCTTTTCTGCAAGATTATGGCGGGCGTGCTTTTCGTTTTGCCGCTTGCTATTACCCGAATCAAGGTGAATATCTGCGTAAGCGTTTTGTGCTCGGTTTCAAGTATTGCGGCATTGGAATCTGTTGTGTTCCAGCTGATAGCAAAAGACAACAGAACAAATGTGCTTTCTTTAATAAAAATATTTAAAGAACACCATG
>CAYOPQ010000097.1:0-3255 GCA_964405895.1 uncultured Bacteroides sp.
AATTTTGTGTTATAAAATAGAATGCTCCTTCTGGGAAACGGGAAAAATGTATAAACCTGTTACCGGGAAGGAGCATTTTTATTGAGTGATAATATTATCAGATTACATATTGGATTTTATAAATCTTTTTAAAGCAGATTTAATCCACCGCCCTCAGCCGTGCTACCATGCTGTCTTTTTCCAGGTTTCTGAAGCAGAGGTATGGAAGAAGGACGGCGAAAATCAGCAGCACCGGAGTGCAGATGATAAGCGGCAGCAGGGTGAACCGGAAGGTGGTGTAACCGTCGGCGGTCAGGGCACGGACGATGACTCCCACGGTGAAGATGCTCAGGATGTAGGAGATCACCAGGGTGATGCCGGCGTAGTACAGTCCTTCAAAGGTGAGCATTTTTTGAAGTTGTCCTTTGGTCATGCCGATGCTCTGGATCATGGCAAATTCCCGGCGTCGGGAGATGATGGCCGTCACCATGCTGTTGATAAAGTTCAGTACGCCCACCAGAGCGATGACGATGCTGATGGAGTAACCGATGACGGAAGAGGAGCGGCGCTCGTCTTCATACTGCTGTGCCATGGTCTGGCGGGAGGTGATGGACATGCCGGAGGCGTAGGTCTGCTGGTAGTCGGTCAGCAGGTCGGAGGCCTCGTCGATGCCGGAATCCTCCACGTTGAAGTAGTATTTACGCAGGTTGTTGTCCGGCCACATTTGGGTAAAAACGTCTGCCGGTATGACAAGCTGTACGTCGAAGACCGGTGTGGTGCCGGAGACCATCGGCTGCAGCGGGGAGAGAACGGCCATGACGGTGAAATTTCGTCCGTTGATGTTGACTTCCTCTCCCACGGAGTAGGTCGGCAGTCCGGTCTGGGCCCCGGTGGACGGGCCGATGGCAAGAACATAATCGCCGGTGGCGATTTTTTCTGCGTCAAAGCTGCCGTCCAGAATGTAGTTTTCGCTGGCGGCGGCGTCCAGGATCAGGCCGTCGGCGCCATAAATAGTGTGCGGCACCGCATTTCCCTGCAGGGCGGAATCAAAGACCTCTTTCCACATCGGGAAGCTCGGGTCGAAGGAGGCGTAATCGTCCAGAACCTCCTGAGTATAAAATTCAGAGAAGTTATTCTGGGCTTCCGCGCTCAATGGCATGGAAATCTCCTGAGAGTACAGCCGTCCTTCCGCTTCCAGTGTGTCAAGGCTTCTGATGTCGGAGAGCAGAGATTCGCTGATGGTCTGGCTGGCCGGGTCATAGCCATCGACGACGCTGTTGGTGGCGTCGTCAATCTGGAAGTCGGCGACGGTCAGATCCATCAGGTATTTATCCATGTCGAAACTGGCGTTGCTGGCGTAGAAATAACTCATCAGTACCAGTCCCAGAGTGAGGGAACAGATGACCATGATGGTACGTTTCTTATTGCGCCACAAGTTGGACCATGCCATGGCGGCGATGGAGGCGCCTTTTTTGGATTTTTTCTGCTTCTTTTTTACGGAAGTATCGGCGTCGGTGTAACGCAGCGCTTCCATGGGGGAGACTTTGCCTGCCCGGCGGGCCGGAAGCAGGGAGGAACAAAGCACGGTTACATAGGCAAATACGGCGGAGCCGATGAAGATAATCGGATTGGTGGATACCACGGTGTCTGGATTATCGCCGCCGATCATCACCGGGACCAGCCCGATGCCGAGAATGTAACCGATGATGAGACCGACGGGAATGCCAATGACAGACAGCCGGTTCGCCTGTTCCCGATGAAAATGCTCTGCTGTACGCCCGGGTCATAGGCCAGGTTGGTGGCGAACTCCTTGCTGACCCATGCCATGCTGGCGTAGGAAGATTCATTTCCTTCCCAGAAACCGCACAGAGTAAATGTGCTGGAAGTGATTTCCGGGGAAGTGATATCTTTCTGCCATTCCAGGGTGACGGTGGCGCCAAGTTCCGGAGTGATGCCGAGGCGCTGGAGGGTCAGGGTGTCGAGCGCAATCTCGTCTTCGGACTCCGGCATCCGGCCGGTTTCCGGCCAGGCGAAACCATCTATGGCGTATTGGTTGCTGCCGTAGCGAATCTCCACCTGCCGTCCGGCCAGGGAAGCGTTCTGAGCATTACCCAGGACAATGGAGTAACCGGAATTTACCACCAGAGGGTGGGCGGCGATTTTCTCGATTTCTTCGTCGGTGATGCTCTTGGTGGAGGTGTGGGCGGTGGTGCCCGACTGACGCAGATATATTTCTGTCATATTCCGTCCCAGACTCTGGGCCAGCGTAAACAAGGTGGTAAACATCATGGTGGTCAGAACGATGGCAAGGATGGCCACCAGATTCCGCCGCCGGTTATTTTTAAAACTGCGTCTGGACAGGGTTTTTACGATGATATTTTGCTGACCGCCCTTGCTGCGGGAAGCTGCCTGTTCGGCATCGGTGCGTTTGCGGATGATACCTCCCTGGCTTTGCTTCCGGTCAGCTCCGGACGCTGCTGTTTGGCTTTTTACATCAGAAATATTTGTTTGTGTTGTCTGTTTTTGTTTTTCCATGTGATTCACCGCCCTTACTCATGAATTTGGCCATCTTCGATGTGGATGGTGCGGTCTGCCTGGGCGGCGATTTCCGGGTTGTGAGTGATCATGACGATGGTTTGATGGAACTTCTCGCTGGTGAGTCGTAAAAATTCGATGACTTCATCGCTGGTTCGGCTGTCCAGATTCCCCGTCGGCTCGTCCGCAAGAATGATGGCCGGTTTGCTGGACAGAGCTCTGGCGATGGCCACCCGCTGCTGCTGGCCGCCGGAAAGGTTATTAGGCATGTTGTAAAGCTTCTGATTCAAGTCCAGCAGGGAGACGATCTCATCCACGAAAGCATTGTCCGGCTGTTTTCCGTCCAACTGAATAGGCATCACGATATTTTCATATACGTTGAGAATCGGTACCAGATTGTAATTCTGGAAGATAAAGCCGATTTTCTGACGGCGGAATACGGTCAGTTCATCGTCACTCATGGAATCCAGGGTGACGGAATCCACCTGGACGCTGCCGGAAGTGGGACGGTCCAGACCGCCCAGCATATTTAAAAGGGTCGATTTGCCGCTGCCGGAGGTTCCGATGATGGCGACAAATTCGCTTTCTTCGATGGAAATGCTCACATCGTTGAGCGCTTTTACAAGATTTTCCTTTTCTCCATACTGTTTCACTAAATGGGATGTGCTTAAAATACTCATATTGTCTCTCCTCGTATAATAAGCCTGTACCCCAGATATACAGGGGTGGGCTTATTCATTT
>CAYOPQ010000098.1:0-2930 GCA_964405895.1 uncultured Bacteroides sp.
AATAAGTATATAAACGGAATTTCAATTATAAAAAAGCAATGTCAGCGCATGATAAAAACAACGAGCTTCAGTTTTAACGCTTCAATTTTTATAATGGAATAATTTTAATTTTTCTATTGACAAAAAGACCGCTAATATATATAATACTAAAAGTGCAGACGAGGTGTGGCTTTATGAAAATTGATGTTTCAAATCTTTTTAACGGAGATTCAAAGCCCATTAATATTGACTATACGCTGGATTTGCGGGAGCTTGTTTACAGCACATATAATCCTGTTAAGGAAGGCGTCAAAGTCAAAGGCTCTGTTTACGAAAAAGCCGGTGTTGTATTCCTTGAGGCTTCTGTTTCTTTTAAATTCTTCGGTTACTGCGACCGCTGTGCCGAGGAAATCATTAAGGATATGAGCTTTAATGTTAAAAAGATACTTGTTCCGGAGCTGGCGAATGATGTTGACGCCGATTTCGATGATTATGTTGTCATTCCGGACGGTGTTCTTGAGCTTGATGATTTTATAACAGAGGAAATACAACTGTTTTTGCCGAATAAAATTTTATGCATGCCCGATTGTAAGGGACTTTGCTATAAATGCGGTAAAAATCTTAATTTGGGTGAGTGCGGTTGCAAGAAAGATGTTGACCCTCGTATGGAGGCATTGCTTCAACTGCTTGATGAACAACAATAACTTTATTTGAATATTTGAGTTAAGGAGGCTATAAAGATGGCAGTACCTAAGAGAAGAACTTCAACAGCAAGAAAGAACAAGAGGCGTTCAAGCGTATGGAAAATGAATGCTCCCACACTTGTAAAATGTTCAAACTGCGGCGACTATACCGTATCGCACAAGGTATGCTCCAACTGCGGGTATTATAACGGCAAGCAGGTTGTTGTTAAGGACAAGGCTTAAATTTTGAACATTTCAGACGGGCATATATTTATGTCCGTCTTTCTTTTTGATTCTTAAAAGGAGGCTTCGGCATGAAAGGGACAGTTGCTATTGTCGGCAGGCCTAATGTCGGTAAATCCACGCTTTTTAACAAGCTGAGCGGTTCGCGTATTTCAATCGTAGACGATACCCCCGGCGTAACAAGGGATAGAATTTACGCCGACTGCGAATGGCTCGGTCATAAGTTTCTGCTTATTGATACCGGCGGTATTGAACCGTATTCCGAAGATGTTATTTTAAAACAAATGCGTGCTCAGGCACAGATTGCTATAGAAACAGCGAATGTCATCATACTTGTTGCCGATGTAACTACGGGTATACTCGCTGCGGACAGCGAGGTCGCTTCCATGCTTCAAAAAAGCGGCAAGCCCATTGTGCTGTGTGTCAATAAGTGTGACAGCATCGGCGCGCCTCCCGCCGAGCTGTATGAATTTTATAATCTCGGGCTCGGAGATCCTTTTCCCGTTTCTTCCGTTCACGGTCACGGAACGGGAGATCTTTTGGACGAGGTTATAAAATATCTGCCCGCTGCCAATAATAGCGATGACGAGGATGATGAAGATATTATAAATGTTGCGGTCATCGGCAAGCCCAATGTGGGCAAATCCTCGCTCGTTAACAAAATATGCGGAGAGAACAGAACCATCGTTTCCGATATTGCGGGAACAACAAGAGATACTACAGACACTTATTTTGAAAATGAATTCGGCAGGTTCAATTTTATTGATACTGCGGGAATCAGAAGAAAAAGCAAGGTAGTGGATTCCATTGAGCGCTACAGCGTAATACGGGCAAAATCCGCCGTGGACCGCGCAAATGTATGCGTTATAATGATTGACGCCGTTGAGGGCTTTACGGAACAGGATTCCAAAATTGCAGGAATAGCCCTTGAAGCGGGCAAAGCCTGTATAATTGCCGTCAATAAGTGGGACGCTGTAATAAAAGATTCAGATACAATGAAAGAATACAGGCAAAAGCTTGCGGCCGGCTTTTCTTTTATGTCCTATGCGCCGATACTGTTTATTTCAGCAAAAACAGGTCAAAGGCTTGACCGATTATTCGAATTGATTTCCTTTGTTCATTCACAGAATTCAATGCGCATTTCAACCGGAAGGCTCAATGAAATGCTTGCGCAGGCAACTGCAAGGGTGCAGCCGCCTACCGATAAGGGCAAAAGATTAAAAATATATTATATGACGCAGGTTTCCACCAGACCGCCGTCATTTGTATTCTTTGTAAATAATGCCGAACTGTTCCATTTTTCTTACCAAAGGTATCTTGAAAATCAATTAAGAGAGATTTTCGGGCTGGACGGCACTCCCGTAAGATTTATAATCCGCGAAAGGGGAGAGGGCAAAAAGTGATCACTTCTGCCTTAATTCTAAAATTTTTATCGGTAATTATGATTTCTTATTTGCTGGGCAGCTTTAATTTTTCTATTATTTTTTCAAAAGCGGTTGCCAAAAAGGATATCCGGGAATCGGGAAGCGGTAATGCCGGCGCTACAAATATGCTCAGAACCTACGGAAAGCGTTTTGCAGCGTTCACCATGCTCGGAGATATATTAAAAGTTGTGCTTGCTATAATCATTACTTTTGCAATTTTAGATGTTTCTATGAAGTTCCTGTTCACGATACCGCAGGATGCCGGCGAAACGTTGAAGATTATGCTGTATAAGGAGTTTGCTGGCTTCTTTTGTGTTCTCGGCCATATTTTTCCGCTGTTCTTCAAATTTAAGGGCGGCAAGGGCGTCGCCGCCTGCACAGGCATGGTCATTATCGTTGACTGGCGTATAGCGCTTATTCTGTTTGTGATATTTACGGTCGTTATCGCTTTAAGCAAGTGGATAAGCCTCGGCTCAATCATAATAGCTATACTGTATCCGATTTTGATAGGACTGTTTTATCAAAATGTTTACCTTGTGCTTACAGCCCTGCTGTTCACAATAATCGTAATCATCGCCCATAGGGATAATATTAAAAGGCT
>CAYOPQ010000099.1:0-2871 GCA_964405895.1 uncultured Bacteroides sp.
CTTTTTTATTTATTTCGTATAACCCTGTTGCCTTTGTAAAATGTTTTCCGCGGCAGGTTTCGGTATTTGTTGAATGGTGTGTTGAGCAAAAATGAATTGTATTATGTATAACGGAACAGCTATTGAATATACGCTGACCCGCAAAAAAGTGAAAAATATAAATCTTCGTATACGCGCCGACGGTTCTGTATGCGTTTCCGCTCCCCGCAGTGTTCCGCTGCGCACGATTGAGGCGTTTTTGCATAAAAACGCCTTGAAAATTCTTTCCGCCAAAGCGCGTTTTGCCGCAATGGCAGACAGGGAGCCGAAATTTACTAACGGGGAAGAAGTCAGCCTGTTTGGCGAAAAGTACCGCCTTGAAGTTATCCGTTCCGATACAAACAGCTATACCGTAACGGGGTCGGATATTGTATTTCGTATTTCAGATGAAGCACAGTCTTGTCAGCTTTATGAAAAATTGCTGCGCGATACGGCAAAGGAATTTTTCCCCGCGCTCGTAAATGAATGTCTGCCGCTTTTTCCGCTGAAAAAGGACGATCCGCCCGTTATTAAGATAAGAAAAATGAAAGCGCAGTGGGGAAACTGCCGCGCGGCGAAAAACACAGTCACTTTGAATACACGCCTCGCGGCATACGACCCGCAGGTGATAAAATATGTTATTTGCCATGAGCTTTGCCATTTCACCTATCAGGATCATTCCAAGGCTTTTTACTCTTTACTGAGCAGTGTTCTGCCGGATTGGAAGAAATATGACGCGGTATTAAAAAATAAATTTTAACATTGGCAAATAATTGACAATTTTGTTTTTTTAGGCTTATAATATATGTGTAAATAAAGCCGCAAGGCTTAATTTTAAGGAGGTATTTTTTATGTCAAATCGTTTTGTATTAAATGAAACAAGCTATCACGGTTCAGGGGCGATTCAGGAAATTGTGCCCGAAATCAAGGGCAGAGGCTTCAAAAAATGCTTTGTGTGCTCGGACCCGGATCTTATTAAATTTGGAGTAACGAAAAAGATTACCGATGTGCTTGACGGGGCGTCTGTCCCCTATGAAATCTACAGTGAGATCAAGCCGAATCCTACGGTTGAAAATGTAAAATCCGGCGTTGCCGCGTTTAAGGCGTCCGGCGCGGACTGCATTGTTGCCGTAGGCGGCGGTTCTTCCATGGATACTGCAAAGGCAATAGGCATAATCATTGAAAATCCGGAGTTTGAGGATGTCGTTTCGCTTGAGGGTGTTGCGCCTACAAAAAATAAATGCGTGCCCATTATTGCCGTGCCCACAACTGCCGGTACAGCCGCCGAGGTAACCATCAATTATGTTATTACCGATACGGAAAGCAACAGAAAAATGGTGTGCGTAGATCCCAAAGATATTCCCGTAATTGCCGTTGTGGATCCCGATATGATGTCCACCATGCCCAAGGGCTTGACTGCCGCGACGGGTATGGACGCGCTTACGCATGCGATTGAGGGCTATATCACGAAAGCCGCTTGGGAGCTTTCCGATATGTTCCACCTTAAGGCAATAGAGATTATTGCGGACGGTCTGCGCGGCGCGGTAGAGAATACAAAAGAGGGAAGAGAAAAAATGGCGCTCGGCCAGTATATCGCCGGCATGGGCTTTTCAAATGTCGGTCTCGGCCTCGTCCATTCCATGGCGCATCCGCTCGGCGCCGTTTACGATACGCCGCACGGCGTCGCCAACGCCATTATCCTGCCTACCGTCATGGAATATAATGCGCCGGCAACAGGTGAAAAGTACAGGGATATCGCAAAGGCTATGGGCGTTGACGGTGTTGACGAAATGAGCCTTGAGGAAGCCAGAAAGGCAGCCGTTGCTGCCGTTAAGCAGTTGAGCGCAGATGTCGGAATCCCCGCGGACCTCAAAGAAATCGTAAAGGAAGAGGATGTTGACTTCCTTGCTCAAAGCGCGTATGACGACGCTTGCCGTCCCGGTAACCCCCGCGATACTTCCGTAGAGGAAATCAAAGCCCTTTACCGCTCGCTTATGTAATAAATCTGAACGAAGCCCCCGCAAGGGGGCTTTTATTTACCGTTTTGTAACTATTTGTAAGGCGTATTTTGTTGAATAAAATCCTTTCTTGTGCTAATTTAATATAAGTATGTAATATTTCGCCTGAAAGGAGCTTTTTTATGGAAAGAAAAGTTATTATTATGGATCATCCGCTTATTCAGCATAAGCTGTCGATTCTGCGCGATGTAAATACAAGCACTAAGGAATTCAGAGATCTTGTAAATGAAATTGCCATGCTTATGATTTATGACGCAACAAGAGATCTGCCTCTTCAAGATAAAGATGTTCAAACCCCATGCGGCGTTGCGCACTGTAAGAACATAGCCGGCAGAAAGCTTGCGTTTGTACCGATTCTGCGCGCGGGCCTCGGTATGGTAGAGGGGGCGCTGGTTTTGGTTCCGTCTGCAAGGGTGGGGCATATCGGCCTTTACAGAAACGAAGAAACGCTGGAACCCGTAGAGTATTACTGCAAGCTCCCTAAGGATATAGAAAAAAGAGATGTCTTTGTGCTTGACCCGATGCTTGCAACGGGCGGCTCGGCAATAGACGCCATCGGCCAAATCAAGAAGAGGAATCCCCATTCCGTTAAATTCCTGTGCATAATCGCCGCTCCGGAGGGGCTTGACGCGCTTGAAAAGGCGCATCCCGATGTGGATATTTTCGCCGCCGGTCTTGACGACCATTTGAATGAGAACGGCTATATCGTTCCCGGACTCGGCGACGCCGGAGACAGGATTTTCGGAACAAAATAAGCAAGCGTATCGATACGCTGACGGATTGCCGAAAATCAAATATGATAAGACAAAATAAACCGCCCTTTTCGGGGCGGTTT
>CAYOPQ010000100.1:0-2750 GCA_964405895.1 uncultured Bacteroides sp.
TTATATCTATCAACCAAAATATTCCCTCTGTATCCTCCGGCATATCAGCCTGATTTCCTATACCTAAAATTTATATCTTGCTGAGCTTTTGTATTTCTTTCTTTAAACGCTTCATACATAAGTTTTCCCATAAAGACAGAATATGCCCGCCCTTCAGCCTCATTGACGCTTCAAGCATAGCGCCATAATAAGCCACTCTGAAATCCGCATATTTTGATAGCGGGTACTTTTGTTTATATGTTTTATACAACCCGTAGGCGTCGCCCCACATATTCCGAAGCTGAAATAAATCGTATTCTCTGTCTGCCCATATGCATGTGCATGGGTCAATGAAGGCTGTTAATTTTAGTGTTTTCGGATCAGCCATTATGTTCATGATATTAAGGTCACTGTGAATAAGTACGGGTTCGTCTCTTTCTTCGGGAAGTTTATTGAATATTTCAGTCGCCTCATAAAGCAGATGCAGTTTCTTTTTACTGAACCTGCCTTTTTCAGCTAATGCTGACAACGATTTCAGCCACGGTCCCTGGTTAACTGTTTTATAATACGCGTACCAGCTGTCATAAGTCGGGTTTGACAAAGAACCGAATTTCTCGCCTTTTACGCCGTGCCATTGGAGCATCCCTTCAACAACATCATCTGCAAAAAGCTGCTTTTGCTTCTTGCTCTTGAATAAAAATCTTGGATTCAATACATTTTTGCCTTCAACAAATGTCATAGCTAAAATTGCAGTTTTTTCGTCATCATAAGTAAAAATTACCTTTGGCATTTTTACATCGGTGTTTTTTGAAAGAATATCAAGCTGAGCCGCTTCTGCGTATTGTGAGCCCTGAAACCTGTAAGCCTTAACGGCAATGGTATCGCCGTTTGCAAGATCGGCTTTGTAAACCCTGCCAAAGCTTCCACCGCCTATAAATTTGATTTTTTCTGCTTTTTCATTAGTTTTTTCAAGAATAATTTTGGGCAACAGCGGCAATAAGTGCCTATCGCCATTATCAAGAGCGTTCATATTATATTTTCCTCTCTGCTCAACAGATTGCTGTAAAATGCTTGCGGTTCTTATTTTATACATTTGCCGGTTTCATATATTTCATTTATAATATCTTGGTGATTTGCAAGTAATTCCTCAAGCGCGTTTGTCTGTAAAACAGAAAATTTTTTAATTGTTTCAATTCCCAAATGCCCGAAATAATGTTCTATGGAATTTAAAATCAAATCATTTTCTGCTTGTCGCATACCGGCTCTTATGGCAATGGCAATACCTTTCATTTTCTTTTTTGCTGTTAAAACCCGGTTTGGATTTGTGTCTCCAAACGGTGTGTTCCTATCAAAGAAAACTTTTAGCTGACCCGGTACATCTGCCCAATATGAAGGCGCAGCGATAACAATATAATCGGCAGAAAGCATATCATAAACTATTTGATAAACATCGTCGTTTTGGACGCATTTTCCGTCCGCATAGCATTTTTTGCACCCAAGGCAATATTGGATATTCATTTCACTAATACAATATTTTTTAGCTTCAATTCCATTTTCAGCCATGCCTTTAATAATCGTATCAACCAAATAATTAGAACTTCCGTTACTTCTTGCACTTCCGACAATACAAACTGCTTTCATTTGCCCACCTTGTCCTTTTTTCATTATAGTACAACTCAATATAAAATAATAAAAATGTATTCCCAAATCATGCTGTTTAAATATCTTTATCTTTTTTATATTTCATTTCTATGACTTCAACACCATTGTCTTTAACATATTGTCTTACATCTGTAAAGCCAATCTTATAAAAGCAGTTTTTTGCTCTTTGATTGTTCACTCTGACATTGAGGAACAGTTCATCAGCATTTATATTTTCAATAGCAAGCTTAATGGCTTTGGCGCCGATACCTTTTCCTCTGTATTGTTTATCTGCAATAAAAATACCGAGAAACGACTTGCTTTCAGAATTTATTTCAATCCAAAGGCTTCCGATTATTTTGCAATCACAGCAAATATATTTCCAACATACTAAATTTTTACTATTGTTTGGCAAGATTCTTGACATGTACTGAAATAAATCCTCTTTGTACGCATCAAACAGAGTATACTGAAATAGATTAATAGATTCAACAATATCAATAAGTACAATGTTGTTATTATCATTAAAATTGCACAATGCCTTGTGATTCGTTAACTGTTTGATTATGCCCCAACCTATACTGCTGCTTTTTGCATTTTCAGGTATAGGCAAAAATCCAAAATCAAGATATATTTTCACAGCAAGCCAAGTAGTTGTTTGTGTAGGAATTTTTGCATGCGTATATCCCATTGACGTCATAAGAGATAACACATAGGAAATCAGTGGCTTTGACAATCCCTTTCCCTGATATTCTCTTTTTACAGCTACCCAATGCAACCATGCGGAACCTGAATTATCCTTACCGGTAATATCGTAAAATGCAGTTGCTGTGGCAACTTTTTCACCAAAATCATTCACCACAAAAACCATTCTTGTTTTCAGTTCGTCTTCTTTGCCGGAGTAATATGTATTCCAAGAATCAATGCCCTGCGCAAAGGAGTCAAATTCTTTTGCGCTTTTTTCAATTTCTATCCAATTGTCCCTGTCTCCCTTTTTATAAAATTCAAAATGAAATCCTTTAGGCAGAAAAAATTTAGGAATTGAATCTAAATCTCTTTCAAGCAGAAGTTCATAATATGGTATCCTCTTATCGTGGTTGTCTAAATCCATTTTTTTGTTTCCTTTCAAT
>CAYOPQ010000101.1:0-2554 GCA_964405895.1 uncultured Bacteroides sp.
GTTCGGGTCTTTTCGTCTATCAATATATCGATGTATTAACTCTTTTTATCTGCTTTCTTGCTATTTTTAAATTGCAGAGCGCGAAGCGCGTTCGCAACGGCAATCAGGCACACGCCCACATCGCCGAACACCGCGAGCCACATGGCGGCTTCGCCGAACACGCCGAGTGCGCTGCCGATGATTATGAGCACCTTAACGGCGATGCTGAAAACAATGTTTTCATGCACGATATTCATAGTCTTTTTAGATATTCTGCGCGCCGCAGGTATTTTTGAAAGGCTGTCTCCCATAATAACCACATCCGCCGCCTCTATGGCAACATCGGAGCCTATGCCGCCCATTGCAACGCCTATATCCGCCATGGCAAGCACGGGCGCGTCGTTGATTCCGTCTCCGGTATAAAGAACCATATCGCCGCTTTTCTCTTTTATTTCCTTTACCCTTTCTACCTTTTCATTCGGCAGCAACTTTGCATAATACTCGTTTATGCCGGCTTTTTTGGAAATATCCGCGGCGATTTCCGCCTTGTCGCCCGTGAGCATAACCGTTTTTTTGACGCCGAGGTCATAAAGCTCGCTGACCGCCTCCCTGCTGTCTGTCTTTATGACATCCGCAAATACGATATTGCCCAAAAATTCCGTTTCACTGCAAAGATATATAGCGGTGCCCACAAGCTTGGTTTCCTTAAAATCAACGCCCGCCTGTTTCATAAGCTTTTCGTTGCCGGCATAATACTTTTTGCCGTTGATGACCGCCGAAACGCCCATACCGGCATAGTTTTTGGCGTCCGTGACCTCAAGCCCTTCCGCGAACTGCCCGAAAGCGAGATTTACGGATTTTGCAATGGGGTGTGTTGAATATTTTTCGCATGCCGCAATAAGTCCCAAAAGCTCGCGGTGCTCCTGCCGGTCCGCACAGTGGCAGTTTACACATTCACAGCTTACATACTCGAACTTGCCGCTTGTTATGGTGCCTGTTTTGTCAAAAACGGCAACATCGAATCTTGACAGCATTTCAAGATAGTTGCTGCCCTTTATCAGCACGCCCTGCTTTGAGCACGCGCCGATTCCGGCAAAAAAGCTGAGCGGAACGGAGATAACGATTGCGCAGGGGCAGGAAACAACAAGCGCCGAAAGACCTCTGTAAGCCCAGTCCTTCCATTCGCCGCCGAAAAACAGCGGCGGCACAACGATGATAAGCAGCGCAACAAGGCATACTATGGGCGTGTAGATCTTTGCGAAGCGGCTTATGAATTTTTCCGCAGGGCTCTTTTGGGAATCCGCGTCCTCTATCATTGCAAGAATACGGGCAACCGTTGAATCCTTATATTCCTTGGCCGCCTTTATCTTAAGCATTCCGTTTATATTGATGGAGCCGGAAAGGATCTCGTCTCCCGCCGTTAAGGAAACGGGGATGCTCTCTCCCGTGAGCGCCGCCATATCCACCTCAGCGCTGCCGGATTCTATAATTCCGTCCAGCTCTATTTTTTCGCCGGGGTTAACAACAAAGAGCTCGCCTTTTTTTATATTTTCCGGCGATTCGTCAACAAGCTTGCCGGCGCGCTCCACATGCACCTTCTGGGGCGCGGACTGAATCATATCCGTAATGGATTTGCGGCTTTTGCCCACTGCTAGATCCTGAAGGAACTCGCCTATTGAATACAGAATAACAACGGCGCAGCCCTCTGAATATTCGCCGATTATGAAAGCGCCGATCGACGCTATTGCCATAAGGAAATTTTCATTAAAGATATTGCCGTGCAGCACACCCTCAACAGCCTCTTTGAGGATATTGAAGCCTACCGTAAGGTAAGATACGGCAAAGATGATGAGCGGCACATAAGTGGGCAGCTGCGTCAGCTCCTCTACAAGATAGCCCGCTATGAACAAAACGATTGCCGCTGCTGTTTTGACAGCAAAGGCCTTTTTGTTTACCTCGCCCCCGTGCGAATGGTCGTGGCCGCAGCCGCAGCCGTCATCGTGGCTATGGCCGCACGAGCACGCCTCGCCGTGGGAATGGCTGTGTTCGTGATGATGTTCATGTTCATGATGGTGTTCGTGTTCATGATCATGATCGTGATTATACTTATCTCCCATATGAAGCCTCCTATTCCTCGATATGCTCGATACCGCAGTTGATAATGGTTTTAACATGTTCGTCCGCAAGGGAATAAACCATTTGCTTGCCGTCTCTTTTATATTTGACCAAATGATTCTGCTTTAGTATGCGAAGCTGGTGCGACACCGCTGTTTGAGATACGCCGGTGGCGGCGGTGATCTCCGTAACATTGAGCTCCTTATCAAATAAAGAGCACAATATCTTCAGCCTTGTGGAATCGGAAAAAATTTTAAAAAGATCCGCAAGATCATACACCATTTCCTCATTTAACATATCAAAGCCCCCTACGGAAGATTATGAACGGGAACGGATTGCTGTTTTGTTCATATGTTCACCTGTTCATATGTTCATTATATTATCCTCTTTTCTGTTTGTCAACACTTTTTTGATATTTTTAAATTTAATTTGCCGCAGGCATATTTTACGGTGTTTTTCA
>CAYOPQ010000102.1:0-2485 GCA_964405895.1 uncultured Bacteroides sp.
CATTATCTAATTAGTCTGCTGTATAGGGAAGAATAGCAATCTGGCGAGCGCGCTTGATTGCGATTGTGAGCTCCCTCTGATGCTTTGCGCAGGTTCCCGTAACGCGGCGGGGAAGGATCTTCGCTCTTTCCGAAGTATACTTCTTGAGCTTGGATGCGTCTTTATAATCTATATGATCGCATTTATCCACGCAAAACTGGCAAACCTTTCTGCGGCCTTTTCTTGCGCCGCCCTTGTTATAAGCCATTATCAGTTTTCCTCCTTAAAACGGTAAATCGTCATCATCGTCAACAATCTCTTCAAAATCACTGTTATCCGCAGACGCGTAGCTGGGCGCAGGCTGGTTATACACCTGATTGCCCGTACCGGTTTCGCTCTTTGAACCGCAGAAAGAAACATTGTTTGCAACAACCTGAAAGGATTTTCTTTTGTTGCCGTCTCTGTCTGTATAACTATCGGTTTGAATAGAGCCCTCAACAGCTATCATGGAGCCTTTGCGGAAATAGCGTGATACAAATTCGGCAGTTTGACGCCAAGCCGTTACATCAATGAAATCCGCCTTTCTCTCTTCGCCTGATTTTTGATAATTTCTGTCACAGGCAACCTGAAAGCGAACTACGGAAACGCCGCTCGGTGTTGTGCGAAGCTCAGGGTCATAAGTCAATCTGCCCATAATTACAACGGAGTTGATCATTCTTTCACCTCTGCATCTTCATCGCTCTTGGAAACGATGAGCGAGCGGAGCACGCCGTCTGTAATGTTGATAACACGGTCAAGCTCTGCCGGAAAATCCTCATTGCTTTGGAACTGAGCAACAACATAGTAACCCTCTGTTTCGTGGTTGATGATATAGGCAAGCTTGCGTTTGCCCCATTCCTCAACCTCACCGAGGGTGCCGTTTGCTTTAATAAGCTCAAAGAATTTTGTTTTGAGAGATTCTACCGCTTCTTCACCCTTTGTAAGTGAAAAAACCAATACAAGCTCATACTTTTTTAATGCCATCTTCAGCACCTCCTTCTGGACTTTTGGCCCGCGCATGATCACGGGCAAGGATTTTTGCAGCTCGGCAAAACGCACCTTTGCTGCCGCTGCCGACTTATCGGTCAGCGTTGGTATTATAGCAAAGAAGCGCGCCGCTGTCAAGAATATTTTAAGCACAAATGCGTTTCATTATGAAAGCGCGGTACTGAAAATAAAACGCTTTATTGCAAACGGATTTGAATTATTTAAGGATCCGAACAACCGTATTCGGCGCCATGCCCGCCGCGTTGGCCTCATCCGTATCTATGTGCATAGCCCACGCCGCGGTATCCGAAACGCGCACGATAACATCGCCGAAAACCAGATTTCTTTCATTCGCCGTGGGTATCTCAACAGAAACAACCTGTCCGTTTTCGAGCCCCTCTCTTTCCGCGTCCTCCGGGGTTGCGTGGATATGGCGCTTCGCCGCTATAACGCCTTCTTTGACCTCTATTTCTCCGTTCGGCCCTATCAATCTGCATGCGCCGGCGTCGTCAAGATGGCCGCTTTCGCGCACGGGAGCGGTTACGCCTATGGAGCGCGCATCCGTCAAAGAAAGCTCTATCTGCGTATACGGCCTTAACGGGCCTAAAATCGTGACATGCGGAAATTCGCCCTTCGGCCCGATAACACGCACCTTTTCCTCAGAGGCGAACTGGCCCGGCTGAGAAAGCGCTT
The DNA here is from genome assembly GCA_964405895.1 of uncultured Bacteroides sp. Classification (GTDB taxonomy): domain Bacteria; phylum Bacillota; class Clostridia; order Oscillospirales; family Acutalibacteraceae; genus Eubacterium_R. The sequence goes on from CAYOPQ010000102.1 coordinate 1,699, forward strand.
TTTTAAAGGTGAGCTCGCTGTTCTCGCCGAACAGGATATCCATGGCTTCTCTTGTTAAATGAACATGGCGGGCGGAAATTTCCGCCAAAACTGTGCCTTTTTCCATAAAAGCATTCCCTTCCTGATAGGATGATTGTTTACCTTTATTATTTTATACCTCTTTTTATTGTTTTTCAATAGCAAATTTGGTATAATCAAAGCGGTGATGAAAATGACGCTTGACGAGCTTGAAAAAGAATGTAAAAGCTGTATTAAGTGCCCGCTTTGCGAGGGGCGGACAAATCTTGTTTTCGGCGAAGGGAAAAAGGACGCGGATATTATGCTGATCGGCGAAGGCCCCGGCGAAAACGAGGATTTACAGGGCAGGCCGTTTGTGGGCAGAAGCGGAATGCTGCTTGATAAATTCCTTGCGGCGGTTGACCTTTCAAGAGATAAAAATGTTTATATAGCGAACATGGTGAAATGCCGCCCGCCCAAGAACCGCGACCCGAAGCCGGAGGAGCAGGACACCTGTATTTTATGGCTGAGGGAGCAGTTTAAGATAATACGCCCCAAAATCATCGTATGCGTGGGCAGGATAGCGGCGCAGAAGCTGATTTCACCTGATTTCAGGGTCACAAAAGAGCACGGGATGTTTATTGAAAAAGGCGGCGTGCTCATGATGGGCACATACCATCCTGCCGCGATCCTCAGGAACCCGAACAACAAGGAAGCCGCCTTTCAGGACTGGCTTGCGCTCAGAGAAAAAATAAATGAGCTAAAGCTCAGCATATAAAAAACGGCTCTG
>CAYOPQ010000103.1:0-2437 GCA_964405895.1 uncultured Bacteroides sp.
AGTGTCAGCGACGTCTGTCTGAGCAGGAAATTCCGGAAGTAAACTTCCGGATCTGCCTTGATGACGCGGCAGGCGCGTCAGAGGGAGGTAAATATGAAGCAGGAAATTCTGGAACGTCTCATGGAGATTACTCCGGAGGAACAGGCGATTCTGGATGGTAAGACAGAGGTCAGCCGGGAGCTTTACTCCGGCATCGGGAAATTTGAAATTGACAATGCAAAGCTGATGGAGCGGGGAAGATATATATCTGTGCGCACCCACACCCGGTTTGTGGATTTTCCCGTGCATACCCATAATTATATAGAAATTATGTATGTGTGCCAGGGGACAATTACCCATTATGTAGAGGGGAAAGAACTGGTGATGAAACCGGGCGATATCCTTTTTCTGAACCAGTATGCCCGCCATGGAATCCGGAGGGCCGGACAGGAGGATATCGGTATTAATTTTATTGCTTTGCCGGAGTTTTTTGATATTCCCCTGTCCATGCTTCATGAGGATAATATTCTCGCGGATTTTCTGGTAAATACTCTGCGGACCAGCCAGGTTTCCGCTGAATATCTTCTGTTTTCCCCGAAGGATAACCGGGCTATTGAGAATCTCATGGAAAATATTGTTGTCTCCCTTCTGGAAGGCCAGGAAGAGGAGGAGAATATCAATCAGATTACCATGGGGCTGATTTTTCTGCATCTGCTGAACCATGTGGATACCATCGACCGGAAATCTTCCCAGACCTGGCAGGAGCTGCTGGTAAATTCAACTCTCCGGTATATTAATAAAAACTACAGAGAGGCCAGCCTGGGGGAACTGGCGGAGGACTTTCACCAGTCGGCGTCCCAACTGAGTAAGCTGATTAAAAAATCTACCGGTTATACTTTCAAAGAACTGCTGCAGAGAAGGCGGTTCCAGAGGGCGGTGGAACTGCTGGTGGATACTTCACTTCCGGTGTCGGATATTTTTTCCGCGGTAGGCTATGAGAACAGCAGTTACTTCTATACCAGATTTCATGAAAAATATGGAATGTCACCCCGGGAATACCGGAGACTGCACAAGGGAGACCGGGAAATCCGGATCTGACAAAGAAAAGAGTGCGTATCATTCCTGTCTTATGGCATGGGATGATACGCACTCTTTTTGCGCGGTAAGCCAGGAAAATGTTCTGAGAGATTTCATGCCCCGGTGTCTTCCGGGATGGAAAATAAGGTCCTGTTTTTTCTCAACTGCCGTTCTTACCCGGGAGAAAAAAATCTGATAAAGTGACGGCAGAAAGAACGAGGAGGGGCTGTCATGGAACAGAAATATTATCTGGCCGTGGATATCGGAGCTTCCAGCGGACGGCATATGATTGCCTGGCTGGAGGATGGAAAAATCCGGATGGAAGAAATTTACCGGTTTGAGAATGGAATGAAGCCTGTAAACGGACATCTCTGCTGGGATGTAAAAGGTCTGTTCCGGGAAATCCTGGAAGGGATGAGACGCTGCAGGGAGACGGGGAAGATTCCTGCCTGTATGGGAATTGATACCTGGGCGGTTGATTTCGTCCTTCTGGATGAACAGGGAGAGATGATCGGCGATTCCGTCAGTTACCGGGACGGCAGGACAAAGGGGATGGATGAAAAGGTATACGAAATAATTTCCGAAAAGGATCTGTATGCCCGCACAGGAATCCAGAAACAGATTTTTAATACCGTTTACCAGCTCATGGCGGTAAAAGAGCAGAGTCCGGAGCAGATGGAGGCGGCGGAAGATCTGCTTCTGATTCCCGATTATCTGAATTACCTTCTGACCGGGGAGAAAAGGACAGAATATACCAACGCCACGACAACCCAGCTGGTCAGTCCTGTCACAAAGAACTGGGATCTGGAACTGATGGATCTGCTGGGACTGAAAAAGGAAATATTCGGTTCCATTACCATGCCGGGAACCCTGGTGGGATCTTTAAAGCCGGAAGTCCGGGAACAGGTGGGATATGATGTGACAGTAGTTCAGATTGCGACTCATGATACGGCGTCCGCTGTTGTGTCTGTACCTTCCACAGAGGAGGATCTGCTTTACATCAGTTCCGGCACATGGTCATTGATGGGAACAGAACTGATGGAGGCTGACTGCGGCGAAGCCAGCCGGGCGGCAAATCTGACCAACGAGGGCGGTTATGATTACCGGTTCCGTTATCTGAAAAATATTATGGGGTTGTGGATGATCCAGTCTGTACGCCATGAGTGGAAGGATGTATATTCTTTCGCGGAACTCTGCGGCATGGCAGAAAAAGAGAATAATTTCCCCTCCCGGGTAGATGTCAATGATGATTCTTTTCTGGCTCCGGAGAGTATGATCCGGGCCGTACAGGATTTCTGTGAGAAAACCCGCCAGCCAGTTCCGGAGACCCCGGGGCAGATATCCGCTGTGATCTATCAGAGCCTGGCAGACTGCTATGGAA
>CAYOPQ010000104.1:0-2163 GCA_964405895.1 uncultured Bacteroides sp.
TTGGTTGCCGCGTTAATCAACATATATAAAGGGAAGATTATTGCTAAAAGCGCCGATGAGTGCGCAGCCGCGTCAAGCGTTTCAGCGCTGCCCGAGGGTTATCAATTCCATCATGGGACAATCATACCCTTGTTAGCGCATCTTTGCCAGCCGCCAGCAGGCAATCGCGCATCATTTGCGGCCACAATTGAGGCTCATTTGTGGCAACAATTCACACTCGCTCCTGTTAGGCAATTCTAGACTATGGATACTATTTTATTCATTAGCCATCTATCTTGGCTATCGATTTTGGTTGCCATTATGTTGGCAAGGATTAGCTTTAAGATTGCTGGCCACTATTTGTTTGCATGTTAATAATTGCCTGTTGCACCATGTTTTTAATTGCGTTGCCCTTATAATTATTAAAGATAATCTCTACATAATTAGATGCATCGATTTCCCTTGATACTATTTTCTTCCCTTTATCATCGAGACCTAAGCAATTCCAATATTGCATTTCTTCTTTTTGGACATGATAAAATATAGTCTGGTTATGCTTAATTTTTAAGTGATAGTATTCAATCAGCAAGTCAAACATCGCATCAATATAATAATGAAGATTGCCAAGTATTATATTCAAATAAGGCATAAATTCGCCATTATGGACTATCATATTTCTGTTTCTATAGATTCTCATTATATGCCATCTTAATTTAGCTTTATGCCTGACGAGTTCTTTATAAACGCTTTCCGAGTTCACAAAAACTTTTTTGGAGAAATACTCCATTCGGTATTGCAGCAACGGATATTCTTCAAACAAATGATACAACTTATCATAGTCTTCCTGACAATCTTTTACCGAAAGAATTTTAGCTAATTCCCAAACTGGTTGCTCTCCACCGATAATAGACGACAGTGTATCCCCTGCATCTTTTTCGCATACTGCTATAATATCCTTATACAGTTGCGTAATATGGTTATATAGATAGCTTCTATTAAGTATACTAGTAAGTATATCACAAATCACATTGATCTTATCTTCATCGCCCGACTTAAACTCAATTAGTGTTTCTACTGCCGTCCATAAATACAACAATTGATTTGCTGGTTCTTTACTATCTAACGCGTTATTATGCAGACTAACCGCTCTCAAAAACGTTTTTGGAGTATCTTTATTTAGTAATTGTTTATCAAAGAAGTAAGATTGTATTTGATTTTCGTTGTTCGCGCGTAAAAGAATATTATTCCTTATCTTGATAATTTTTGTGGAAACAACAGTAGATGCTTCGCCGTTCTCATTTACTTGCGCTATCGGTTTAATTAAAGTTGGTTTGTGATGCTGGCTTATGCGATGTAATCCAATGATGGTATTGATATAACCATAAGCTGCATTAGCAGCTTGATGTTTGTCTACATCTTTAACATCTACCTCAACTATACAATCTTCCGGATGCTTTAGATTCAGCTTCTCTTTTATGTTGTTAGATGGCCTTTTAACATTAATTTCTTTGAAATGCTTTAGAATCCTTGCGGTTTCCGCATTAATTCCAAATACAACTTGATATGATTTAAGTTTAAACGTAAACTTGTTGAAAAAGTCAATTAGAATCTGTTCATCACATTGTACCATTTTTTCCCGATCTAAAAATGCATTTGTTAATTCTTCGTAAATGTACTCTGCGCTATAACCATTATTAACTAATTCTGTTGCCAATGTCCTTGCAAGAAGATAAATGGCATTCCAATTATTATATTCGGATATTTCTGCAAAAATATTTTGAATGAGCAAACTATATATTGTTTCTAAATAGATATTGTTTGACTCGCTGATCTCACAAATATAAGTTGCAGCTTCTGTGTATTTACTAATCTTTATTTTAAGTTCAGATTTCCTATCATCTACAATCGTGCCCAACTTGTCACGTCGCTTTAAGAGAACATCTATTGCCGGGATATACGTCTTTAACACAATATCCTTCTCAAGAGTGTTCTCAAATTCTTCTGATAACGGAATAAAATTTCCTTCCTTTATTGATTTTTTTCAATATCATGTTTTGTCCGTAACATATCCAAGCAAAGGAAATGGGAATTCAAGGCAGGCAATTTATATGACTCAAAGGAATAATAGGACAGAACCTCTTTCAGGGTTTCTATAAACAAAATGAAATTCTTGCGATAAGGAGA
>CAYOPQ010000105.1:0-2030 GCA_964405895.1 uncultured Bacteroides sp.
CTATTTCACCGGGCGGATTTGGGAATATCCGTTCCAGGCAAACAGAGCCTCCTCGTTCTCATTTCCGTAAACCTGCTCCACATCGCAGATATACAGGTAATGGTCGCCCACCTCATGATATTCTTTCAGATTGCAGACAATGGCAACGCGGCTGTGAACGGGGATCTTGATTGAGCTGCCCTCTACCTCGGCAAGCGCAATGCCGAATTCGGCAGCCTTATCCGTATCGCGCCCGGTGGTGCTGCCGCAGCCGAGAACGGCGTCCGCAATTTCAGCGCCAGGTACGGTCAAAATCACCTTTTTGCTGCTGCGCACCATCTCTCCGCTGTAGGAGGTCTTTGCCATCGCATAGGCAATCATGCTCGGATTGTAAGAGAGATAAGTCCACCAGGACACGGTTGCAAGATTCGTGGAGCCGTCCGGCTTTTGCGTGCATACCAGCGTTACCGGGTTCGGAGAAGTCAGCCCGGAGGCCTTAGGTAAAGTAATTTGTTTCATAATAATCTGTTCCTTTCTGTATTATTGAATCGATTTTCCAAGCGCATAGGCTTGCTCTACTTCTGTTTTTCCTTCAATGTCACCCGCTTGCATATTCCCGCCGGCTAAGACATTGCCGAGGTTTTTCCACTGCAGGTGCTCCAATAGGTGATCATAGTAAAGTACGGCGTCATCGAAACTATGGCCTTCCGCCGCCATCAGAAGAGCCGACGATTTGCCGTTTCCCCTTAGGAAATTTCCGTCTCCCTCCTCCAGCGCAAACAGACGGTCAAGGGCTGTTTTGAGCTGTCCGCTCAGCGTCCAATAGTAAAGCGGGCTTGCCAGCACAACCACATCACACACTTTTACTGCGTGGTAAATTTGAGCCATATCATCTTTTTGAACGCAGGGACATTCCCTACTGCCGTGTCCGCCGAAGCAGCCCTTACAGCCATGAATATCCATTGCGTCCAAGAAAAACTCGGTTACTGTATGACCTGCGCTTTCCGCGCCCTCTGTAAATGCCTTGACAAGGGCGGAGGTGTTGCCCGTTTTGCGGGGGCTGCCGTTTAGAACAATGATTTTTTTACGCATCTTCTGCGCTCCCTCCCCGGCTTATTTTTTCATCAGATCCGCGCCGCTGTGCCACGCCTGACCCACCTTTTCGCCAACGGCATAGTACCCGTTCTGCATTTGGTCAAAGGCAAAGGCGCCGAGCTTTGCGGCGTCAATTTTTCCGGCGCTGTCCAAAACCTTTTCATCGGCAAGCACATTGACAATTTTTCCGAGAACCCTTAAACCATAGGGCTGTGTTTGCATTTCCGCAACCTCACATTCCAATGTGAGCGGATATTTGGCAATAACGGGCGCGTCCACCCTCTCGCTTTTAACGGCACGGAGCCCGGTGCGTTCAAATTTGTCCGCCATTTTATTTGCGCTTGCAATGCCGAAAAAATCGGATTCGCGCAGCGTATCGGTTCCCGGAACGGCGAGGGTAAAGGCTTTCCTCATTTCAAGATTCGCCACCGTTTTGTGCTCCGCCTCCAGATTCAGCGCAACCATATCCTCGGCGCAAATGCCGCCCCACGCCATCATCATCACATCTACGGTATCATCCTCATTGTAAGTGCCGATCATGTAAGCCGGCATGGGGAACAGGTAAGGCTGAACGCCTAAATTTTTAAACATAAGTATGACTCCTTTCCATATCAGCAGATTGACTTTATCCGCCTTTGATAATATAATTATAGCAAGAATATGAATCAAAACAAGTACGCACATTCAAGTGCGGTACTAACATTACGGCAATATACTTACCTTTAGGAGAGTGTAAAAATGAGCATGGATTGCATTAAAGACGCGGATTTGGAAGAAACCGGGTTCAACTATACGATGTCCTTAATACAGGGGAAATATAAAATGTTCATACTTTATGCCCTGATGGGGTTTAAGGTTGTGCGCTTCAACGAACTGAAAAAATACATCAAAACGATTTCCTATAAAACGCTCAGCGCAACGCTCAAGGAGCTTGAGGCGGACGGGCTTGTTCACCG
>CAYOPQ010000106.1:0-1891 GCA_964405895.1 uncultured Bacteroides sp.
CGGCATTACGGCGCCGCGCAGGGAATAAACGATCATGAGTAAAAAAGCACTTATTGCAATGAGCGGCGGGGTGGACAGCAGCGTTGCCGCTCTTTTGATGAAAAAAGCAGGCTATGAATGTGTGGGCGCAATGATGCGCCTTTGGGGCGGCGCAAATGTGCAGGACGAGCAGGACGCCGCGGCGGTCGCCGCGCGCCTCGGCATACCGTTTCATGTGTTTGATTTTTCAGAGGAATTTAAAAGCAGGGTCATAAGCAAATTTATCAAAACCTATGAAAACGGGGCAACGCCGAACCCGTGCCTTGACTGTAACAGATATCTTAAATTCGGCGCGCTGTACGAAAAGGCGCGCGCCTTGGGCTGCGAATATATAGCCACGGGGCATTACGCCGTTTGCGTGCAGGACGGCGGCACCGGCAGATATGTGCTGAAAAAAGCCGCCGACCCGGGCAAGGATCAGAGCTATGTGCTTTATTCGCTTTCGCAGGAGGTGCTCTCGCACTGCGTGTTCCCGCTCGGCGCTTACACAAAAAGCGAAATACGGGAAATCGCGCGGGAAAACGGCTTTGTAAATTACCGCAAGAAAGAGAGCCAGGATATATGCTTTGTGCCGGACGGCGATTACGCGGCATTTATTGAAAAAGAGAGCGGCAGATGCTATCCGCCCGGCGATTTCGTTACAACGAACGGCGAAACCGTCGGCAGGCACAACGGTATAATCCGATACACCATAGGGCAGAGAAAGGGGCTCGGCGTTTCCTACCGCGTGCCGCTTTATGTGTGCAAAAAGGATATAGCCGGTAACCGTGTGATTTTGACCGAGGGCAGCGAGCTGTTTTCAAAAGAGGTTGCCGCCGGCGATATAAATCTTGTATCGGTTGACAGGATAGAGGACGGTATGCGCGTGCTTGCAAGAACACGATATAATATGAAAGAGCAGCCGGCAGCCGCCTTCCAAACCGGTGAAAATACGATAAAAGTGATTTTTGACGAGCCGCAGAGAGCGGCTACGCCGGGTCAGGCGCTTGTGCTTTACAGCGGAGATACCGTTGTGGGCGGCGGCACGATTTTAGAATCGTGAAACACGCCGCTTTGTTAAAATATAAAAGTGTGGCGGTTGCTTCGGATAAACCGTGAAAAAGGTGCTTTTCTATGAGAATGAGAAAAAAGAAAAACCTTGAGGCGCGCCTGGAAAAATGCGCAGACCTTTTTTTGGACTGTGAAACAGCGGACCTCAATTTTGAAAATGAAAGCGAAAACATAAGCCTTTATGATATTGAAAAAATATTCGGCAGCCAAAAAGAGCTTGTGCTTGAAATAGGGTGCGGGCAGGGCGCCTTTGCCTGCGAATTTGCAAAGCGCAACCCGGATAAAAATATAATAGCGGTTGAAAAGGTGGGCAATGTTATCGTTGCCGCCGCGGAGCGCGCCGCGCGTGAAAATATACAGAATCTGCGCTTTATGAAATGCGCGGCGGAATATCTGCCCCGTTTTATTCCGGCGGGCAGTGTGAGCGCCGTATACCTTAATTTCAGCTGCCCGTTCCCAAAGGCGAAATACGCAAAGCACCGGCTTACGCACCCGCGCTTTTTGGAAATCTATAAAAGGCTTATGGCGCCTGGCGCCGTTATCTGCCAGAAAACGGATAATCCGCGCTTTTTTGAGTTTTCGCTGGAAAGCTTCTCGCAAAGCGGCTTTGTGCTTTCCAATATCAGCCTTGATCTCCATGCCGGCGGCTTTGAGGGCAATATAGAAACGGAGTATGAAAGGCGCTTTTCTTCTCAGGGTCTGCCCATTTACCGCCTTGAGGCGCGGCTCGCGCAGGCGTAGCCATACAGCGGCGGTTTGCTGAAAGAAAAAATGCCGGCTCTGCCTGCTGTAAAATGTGAGC
>CAYOPQ010000107.1:0-1882 GCA_964405895.1 uncultured Bacteroides sp.
TTTGGTGGAGCATAGGGGATTCGAACCCCTGACCTCCACACTGCCAGTGTGGCGCGCTCCCAACTGCGCTAATGCCCCAAAGCGAATTGTGTTACCATTCTACTATATTTCGGGGTGAAAATCAATAACTAATTTTATTTTTCAAAATAATTTTAAGCGCCGCCCGGATCCGCTTCTGCGCAGTATACCATATGCGGCGTAGCCGCGCCTTACAGTCTTACGGGGATTCCTTTTTCGCTGAGATATTTTTTCAGCTTGGGAATCGGCAGCTCGTTAAAATGAAACAAGCTTGCCGCAAGCACTGCGTCCGCCGCGCCCGCGGTGAAAGCGTCATAAAAATGCTCTTTGGCGCCGGCGCCGCCGCTGGCGATAACGGGTATGCCCACGGCAGACGAAACCGCGCGCGTCAAATCAATGTCATAGCCGGTTTTTTGCCCGTCGCAGTCCATAGATGTCAAAAGTATTTCGCCCGCGCCGCGCGCGTACGCTTCCTTTGCCCATTCTACCGCGTCAATCCCGGTGGGAATCCTGCCGCCGTTGAGGTAAACCTCCCAGCCGCCGTTTTCACGGCGCTTTGCGTCTATTGCGCACACGACGCACTGGCTGCCGAATTTCTCCGCCGCCTCGTTTATCAGCTGCGGGCTGCGGACCGCCGCCGAATTGACGGATATTTTATCCGCGCCGGCGCGCAGAAGCTCCTTAAAATCATCGGTAGTTCTTATGCCGCCGCCAACGGTGAACGGAATAAAAACGCATTTTGCAACGCGTTCAACAATATCTATCATCGTGCTGCGCCCCTCGTGCGTTGCCGTAATATCAAGCAGCACAAGCTCGTCGGCACCCTGGCGGTCATATGCCGCGGCACATTCAACCGGGTCGCCCGCGTCGCGCAGGTCAACAAAGGAAACGCCTTTAACTACTCTGCCGTTTTTCACATCAAGGCAGGGTATGATTCTTTTTGCATACATAATATTTATGCCTCCGCCGCAATAAAATTTTTAAGTACCTGCAATCCCGCTTCGCCGCTTTTTTCCGGGTGAAACTGTGTTGCAAACAGGTTCCCGCGCTCAACGGCGCATTCAATTTCCACTCCGTACCGTGTGGTTGCGGCAACATCGCTTGGCTCCGCGCCGTTAAGGTAGTAGGAATGCACGAAATAAAAATATGTGCCGTTCGGGATTCCGCCAAACAGGCGGCTGCCGCCGTGTATTTGGATGCTGTTCCAGCCGATATGCGGCACTTTAAGACCGTTGTCTTTTGGAATAAGCGAGATTTTGCCCTTCATAAGGTCAAGTCCTCTTGCTCCGGGGCTTTCGTCGCTTTCGGCAAACAGAAGCTGAAGACCAAGGCATATGCCCAGAAACGGCTTGCCGCTTAATGCCGCTTTTTTTACGGCGCCGTCAAGCCCGCGCCCGCGCATGGAATCCATCGCGTCCGCAAAAGCGCCTACGCCCGGCAGAATCACACTGTCCGCCGCTTCTATTTTATCAGGCTCGGAGGTGATCTCACTTTTTGCCCCTATATAATCAAGCGCCTTTTTTACGCTCATCAGATTTCCCGCGCCGTAATCAACAATTGCCGTCATCTTGCCGCTCCTTCATTTTAAAAGATAAATAATTTTACCATATTGCAAACTTCATTGCAATATTTCATTGACAAATGCCTCCGATTGAGATACAATTCAAAGGTAACGCGAATATCGCGTTGAACTATATACGGAAGCGTATCGAAGCGGGGACATTTGCGACCGCTGCCGGCGGCAGATAAAGGGAGCAAAAAGGAGTGGCCGCGGTCGAAAAAATTAAGGAAAGCGCAAGCCCGCCGATTTTTTCGGGCACCGCAACAGGACAAACGGGCCTGACTCGAAATCCTGCGGGGAGCT
>CAYOPQ010000108.1:0-1601 GCA_964405895.1 uncultured Bacteroides sp.
GCACAGAAAGTTAATAGATGATATAAAATTCTATCCTATCTTTTCAATAGGAGTTCAATGACATATAGTTCCATTTAATAACCGATATAGATTTTCTGTACGGGAACAATAGCCGTAAAATAAAGTCGGCTAAGCATTGGAATTCAACTACTTAGCCGACTTATATGTACCCAGACCCGGGGTCGAACCGGGATGGAAGTGAATCCACTGGTGTTTGAGACCAGCGCGTCTACCGATTCCGCCATCTGGGCTTACATATATTTTTCTTAATGATGCTGCAAAGGTAAAGCTTTGTTTTCAATCTCACAATAGTTTCACATAAAAAAGAAGAAAAAACGAGAAAACAAATCGCAAGCATTTTTTCTTTATAAAATATACCGTACATTAGCAGAAATTTTCATGCTCAACAATATGGAAAACAATAAAAATAACTACTGCGTAATAATGGGCGGAGGAATAGGAAGCCGTTTTTGGCCGTTCAGCCGCAAGTATCTGCCAAAACAATTCCTTGATTTTTTAGGGACAGGGCGTTCACTGTTGCAACAGACTTTCGACCGGTTCAGAAAAATAATTCCAGCAGAAAATATCCTCGTCGTAACGAATGCCATGTATGCTGACCTGGTAAAGGAACAATTACCCGAACTGAGAGATGAACAGATTTTACTGGAGCCGACACGGCGTAACACAGCTCCATGTATAGCATGGGCTTCTTATCACATACGAGGACTCAACCAAGATGCCAATATCGTAGTTGCACCCTCGGATCACCTGATTCTCAAAGAAGAAGAATTCTTGTCTGCTATACGGAATGGATTGGAGTTTGTCTCTCATTCGGACAAACTTTTGACATTGGGAATAAAACCAAACAGACCGGAGACCGGATACGGATATATACAGATAGCCGAATCTGCTGGAAATAATTTCTATAAAGTAAAAACTTTTACAGAGAAGCCTGAAAGGGAATTGGCCAAGGTGTTCGTTGAAAGTGGAGAGTTCTATTGGAACTCTGGCCTGTTCATGTGGAATGTAAACACCATAATTAATACCGTGGAGCAACTGTTACCCGAACTGAGTGCCAAATTGGCTCCAGGAGAGAAAGTATACGGAACCCCTGATGAACAGAAATTCATAGAAGAAAACTTTCCGGCCTGCCCCAACATATCCATAGACTTTGGTGTCATGGAAAAAGCCGACAATGTGTATGTATCGTTAGGAGATTTCGGATGGTCGGATCTGGGTACATGGAGTTCGTTATATGACATTTCATCAAAAGATGCCGACAACAACGTTACATTACAATGTCGCTCCAGGCTATACAACTGCAAAAACAATATAGTTGTATTGCCCGGCAACCGGCTGGCCGTAATAGATGGGTTAGAAAATTACTTGATAGTCGAATCAGACAATGTACTGCTGATATGCAAGAAGGAAGAAGAGTCCAATATACGCAGGTATGTGAACGATATACAAATAAGCTTCGGAGACGAATACGTATAAGCAGTTGCGCATGACGGGTTGCATGCGTGCAGTATATGTGTAATGCACATGTCTATTGTATGTCATGTGCATGCTACGTACACATAAATCGCACGCATGCATTA
>CAYOPQ010000109.1:0-1542 GCA_964405895.1 uncultured Bacteroides sp.
TTTGTAACATAGTTGATTTTTTCGCAGCCGGTAAGGGCAAGCACGAAAGCAACAACAAGAGCAACACAGAAAATCGCTTTAATAGTTTTCTTCATTACTTTAGTACTCCTTTCAGTACAAAATAAGCATAAATAATTGCTACTACTTTAATTTATTATAAAATCGACAAAAAGTCAATAGCAAAAAGCGGAAATATTGAATTTTATTTTAAATTCTTTAACTTTTACGGTGTTGTTATTTTACATTTTATATGCTATACTTGCATTAGCATTTTTATAACATTTAATGAACAGGAAGGATTTTTATATTATGAGATGCAAAAACTGCGGATTTGATAATCAGGAAGGCAGATACATCTGTGAAAACTGCGGCTCGCCCCTGTTTGACGATAATGACGAGATCGTTCCCGAAACCGACGATCCCGAAAACATCCCGCCGCAAAGATTAGATGAAGAGGACGAAGAGTACTTAAGCGAAATTGACGAGGAAAAAGAAAAAAATAAAAAAAGTATCATTATTATAATTGTGCTGGCAATCATACTTGTCGCCATGATCGTAGGCATCATCGTGGCTGCCGTAACGGGCGGAGATGACGACACTACCGCCGACACCTCTGAAACAACAACAGAACAGGTTGAGGAAGAGGAAAGCACAAGCACCACAAGGCAGACGACAACAAGGGAAAGCACAACGCAGAACACGACCGAATCAACGACTGCTTCTACAACGGCTTCAACAACCACAACGGTGGCGCGCTATACGATTTCCGTTGATATTGACGGCAACGGCACGGTAACCGGCGACGGCACCTTTGAATCAGGCACAAAGACCACGCTTGTAGCCACGCCTGACAGCGGCTATCAATTTGTGGGCTGGTATGACAACTCAACCGGAACACAGGTAGCCTCCGGCACAAGCTATACGATAACCGTTGATTCAAACAGAAATCTGACGGCTCGATTTACCGCCCTGCCGACGCAGAGCAGCACGACAGAGGCTGCAAGTGATGAATAAAGGCGAGCGTGCGCGGCAATATTTTATGACCGGCAGGGGCTGCGCCCAAGCCGTGGCAATGGCTTTCTGCGATGAAATGGGGCTTTCCGAAGCGCTCGTTGAACGCCAAACCATAGGATTCGGCGCCGGCATGGGGCGGCTCAGGGAAATCTGCGGCACGGTTACCGGGATGACATATGTGCTGTCAAACCTTTACGGCGAAGAGGGCAAGGCGGCAGTATACGCGATGGTTCAGGAGGTTGCCGAAAAATTTAAAGAGGAAAACGGCTCAATCGTTTGCCGCGAGCTCTTGGGACTCGGCAGAAATTCCGTTTCCTCGCCTGTTCCGGACAAGCGCACGCCGGAATATTACAGCAAGCGCCCCTGCCCGGAGCTCTGCCGTATTGCCGCGGATATATTAGAGGAATTTATAAATAAAAAAGAGAACGGCGGCAAAAACGAATAATCAGCGCGTTTTTTTGAATAAAAAACTCTTGCATTTTATTTTGCAATGTGGTATAGTATTTGAGCGCTGAAACATATATTACA